>WTCC01000009.1 GCA_013138755.1 Gammaproteobacteria bacterium | reverse complement strand
AAGTATAAGTGCAGCATCCTGATCACATCTTGAGTAATTGTTGTAACTTTTGTACTGAAATGTCGTAGCTCGATTTTAAAAGGCAGCAGATTTCATTGCTGATGTATTTAATGATATCCATGTCATCCTCCCTGATTTTTTCTTATTTATTTAGTGGCTTAAAACAATGTTGAATCCTTCACTATTGTTTTGACCTGATTGCAGTCTTGCACAATTCGTCGACACTTCGTGAACTAAACATGTAGGACTATTGTGTAAAGTCATGTAAGGAAAGAGGTGCCTTACTACGAATCGTATATGAAACCTGTTTGTCAACGTTGACCCGTCTGTATTTTTGACAGATGGTTATTTGAAAATGGAGCTTCGTTCATCTCTTCTGAGATATGCGTATAACGCTAGTATGATAGTAATAGACCAATGTTTGAAGATGCTAAGGCTTTGGTCGAAAAAGAAAAAATGAAAGAAGCATTAAAGACATTAAGTAACGTGCGTGATGTGATGATTGATCGCTCCAGTGTTTAAGTCTTAAAGAAGTAGTACATAAAAAAGGCAGCTTTTTAGCTGCCTTTTTTATTGCGCTGTGTTGATTTTTTAACTATTGATTTTGTTTGTCAATTTTAGCCCATGCATCACGTAGGCTAACAGTGCGGTTAAATGTTAAGTCTTCTGATCTAGCGTCCCTGACAAAGTATCCTGTACGTTCAAATTGGTAATGTACATCAGTCGTAGCATCAGCAAGTGCGGGTTCTAATTTGCAGTTGTCTAACACTTGTAATGAGTCGGGGTTCAGGTGTTCAGTAAAGTCATCAGTCGCAGCTGGGTTTGGATGGGTGAACAGGCGGTCGTATAAGTTTATTTTGGCATCGATCGCGTATTCGGCAGAAACCCAGTGGATGGTGCCTTTTACTTTTCTGCCATCCGGCGATGAGCCACCCTTGGTCGCAGGATCGTATTGACATATCAATTCAATAACTTCACCATTTTCATCTTTTATAAAATCAGTGCAGGTGATGTAATACGCATAACGTAAGCGTACTTCACGGCCTACAGACAGGCGGAAGAATTTTTTTGGTGCGTCTTCGAGAAAGTCATTGCGCTCTATATAGATAACTTTTGAAAATGAAATGTTACGCGTGCCCATCTCAGGTTTCTGTGGGTGGTTTTGCGCGATAAGTTCTTCATTTTGACCATCAGGGTAATTTTCGATGGTAACTTTTAGAGGATTTAATACACCCATAACGCGGATTGCGTGTTCGTTTAAATCTTCACGGATGCTGTTTTCTAAAACAGCGACCTCGATGAAGCTGTCCTTCTTGGTGACGCCGATACGGTCACAGAAGTCTTTGATTGCGGAAGGGGTATAGCCTCGCCGGCGCAATCCTGAGATGGTCGGCAAACGTGGGTCATCCCAGCCGTCAACGTGACCATCACTTACTAATTGGTTTAATTTCCGCTTGCTAGTGATGGTGTACTTCAGCTGCAGACGGGCAAATTCTATCTGTTGTGGGTGGCTAGCAGTTTTGACTTCATCGAGTACCCAGTCGTAGAGCGGGCGATGGTCTTCAAATTCCAGTGTACATAATGAATGTGTGATATTTTCCAATGCGTCTGAGATGCAATGTGTGTAATCGTACATTGGGTAGATAGGCCATTCATCTCCCGTGCGTTGATGATGCGCGTGCTTTATACGATATAGTGCAGGGTCACGCATATTAATATTAGGAGATGACATATCGATCTTTGCACGTAGTAAATACTCACCGTCTCTGAATTCGCCGGAACGCATACGAGAGAAAAGGTCCAGATTCTCATCGATACTGTGTTGACGATCAGGGCTGTTTTTTCCAGGCTCTTTTAGGGTGCCACGGTATTCACGTATTTCTTCTGCGCTGAGCGAATCCACATAGGCTTTACCTTGTTTTATTAGTTCGACAGCGAAATCATACAGTTGTTGAAAATAGTCAGATGAATAGTGCAAGTTGTTCCATTGGAAATCTAACCATTCAATATCGCTTATGATGGCGTTAACGTATTCGTTATCTTCTTTTTCTGGATTGGTGTCGTCGAAACGTAAATTGCATTTGCCTTTGAAGTCTTGTGCTATGCCAAAGTTCAAACAGATAGATTTCGCGTGACCAATGTGTAGATATCCATTTGGTTCAGGTGGGAAACGAGTCTGCACAGAAGAGTGTTTACCAGAATCTAAATCATCTTGAATGATATTACGAATAAAATTTGTAGGTGTTGTATTTTCGTCTTCAGCTGACATAGTGGTGTTTTGTTTTATTAGATATCAGCGGCGTATTCTAACGCTGAAATGATGATTTTGCTGAGTTTTTATTGCTCGCCGGCAAAATATTGGAAGGTATGGCTGCATTGGACTGATGTCGCTAGTGAGGAAATTTTGAAGAATGTTTAGTCTTGTTACTTAAAAAATAGCAATTAGTCTATTAGGATTAGACCTTTAGTAATGGATAAGATATGTTTTTCATAATAGGTTCAGGCGGTGAATATTTTATGCTATATTAAAGAAAAATAGAAAGAATCTAAATGCGATTGGAGATTCCACGCATCAAGTGAGCAAGCATGTTGGCCTTGTTCTTAATGAATAAAAATAATAGCGGAAGGGATTATGGGAGA
>WTCC01000322.1 GCA_013138755.1 Gammaproteobacteria bacterium | reverse complement strand
TCAACCTCAACACTCATCTCGGGGTTGTAGAAGCGGGCCTCGCTTACTGCATTCTGTATACCTTCGCAGGCCTTGATATGGTTTTCTTTGATCAGAAATGCGTCGAATAATCCTAAGCGATGATTTTCGCAGCCGCCACATGATACCGCGTATTTTTGTGCCATCCGTAAGCCAGGGATGGTCTTACGAGTATCTAAAATTTTTGTTTCTGTATCTATAACTTCAGTGGCGTATTTTTTTGATTGAGTGGCTGTCGCAGATAAAGTTTGTACGAAGTTGAGCGCTGTACGTTCGCCAGTAACAATTTTTTGTGAAGAGCCACTGATGGTGCAGATTATATCGCCTGCACTCATATGTTCGCCATCATCAACGGACCAGTCGATTAAAATCTCATCATCGATCTGGCGATAGGTTTCTTCAAACCAGTCGAGGCCGCAAAATACACAATCCTCACGACTGATAACGGTTGCCAGAGAGATATTATCAGGCGGAATAAGCTCTGCGGTTATATCGCCTTCGCCAACATCTTCTTTAAGAGCATTAAAAACATTTTCTTCTATGACGCTCTGTGGAACTTGTAGTAATGCCATAGATTCAATTATTCATCAGGACCAAGGTGTTTGCAGAGCACTTTTGAATTTCGTTGAAAATTATACAGCGACTGTCGCTCTACAGGTAAATCATCAATTGAACATTCAGTAAAGCTGCGTTCGATAAACCAGTGCATCGTTTGTGTGGTCAGAGTGAAAAGTTTTTTCATGTGTTTCTTTCTTGCCTGCCACTCTATATGTTGCAACAGGTCATCGCCACGACCGTGTATCTGGTAATCTTGATGCACTGCGAGACAGGCAAGTTCAGCATATTTTTCTTCTGCAAAGAAGAATAAAGCAGCACAGGCAATGATCATACCGTCACGTTCGATCACAGTGAAATTGTAGATATCTAATTCAAGTTGTTCGCGTGAACGCTTAACTAATACACCTTCATCTTCAAGTGGAGATATAAGTTCCATGATGCCACCGATATCTTCGATATTTGCTGTGCGTATGCCTTCGTAACTATCGGTGGTGACCAGTGTTCCTATGCCATCACGAGTATATAGTTCCTGTAGTAGCGCGCCATCTGTTTGCCTGCTGATCAAGTGCGCGCGGCGAACACCGCCACGACAAGCTTGGGCCGCATTATGCAAGTGTGCCTGTGTATCTTTGCATTGTTCTGTATCACTGTCTGTACAGTGTTTTTTAAGCCAGCCTTCAGCTTGTGGAAGGTTTAACTGCTGTAGCAAGTCACCATTTTTATTGTTAACACCATTGTTCTCCATGATGAAGATTAGTTTGTCAGCATTAAGAGCTATTGCAGTATTAGTTGCTACATCTTCTGCTCGTAGATTAAAAATTTCCCCGGTTGGTGAATAGCCGATAGGTGAGATCAATACCACGTTGTTGTTGACCAGATGCTGTTTAATGGCTGCGTCATCAATACTTCGAACATTACCAGTCTGGCAATAATCGATACCATTGTGTATGCCGTAAGGTTGGGCAGTGATGAAATTGCCGGAGACGACGCGTACCGAAGCACCAGACATCGGTGTATTTGGTAAACCCATAGAGAGTTGTGCTTCGATGCGCATACGAACTTGTCCAACCGCCTGTTCGACAGTGGGCATATGTTCACTTAGCGTGATGCGCATATTCTCGTGAAAAGCTGAATCTATTCTAGATTCGTTTAGCTGTTTTTCTATCTGCGGGCGAGCTCCATGCACCAGGACGATTCGTACACCTAAACTACCTAATAGTGCGATGTCGTGAATAAGGTGTGCAAAACCATTATCTTCGACGGCTTCACCACCGAAAAGAATAACGAAGGTACGTCCGCGGTGCGCGTGGATATAGGGTGCTGATTGTCGGAACCAGCTAACGTGGTCTTTATTTTTACTGTCCTGATTGTGAGCTTCTGTATCCACTATTGAGTCTCTTTATTTCTTTTCTAGCAGTATATCTGTAGTAGTGGCGCTATGTGTATTTAATATAAGGCACCAGACTGTTAATATACCCGATTCTCTTTTCTCTTCAATCTGTTTTTGTGGTTTTTTGCAGATTAAGTTTCAATTATTGTTAGTTATTTTAATAGGTTAGTGTCATGGCAAATGATAAAACACGTAGGTTTTCATCAATCATCGTTGATGGAGTGGCTCAGGCTCCGAGTAGGGCAATGTTACATGCTGTTGGTTTTGATGATGATGATTTTAAAAAGCCACAGGTCGGTATCGCATCAACCTGGAGCATGGTGACACCTTGTAATATGCACATCAATAGACTGGCTGAAGATGCAGCGCAGGGTGTGGATGAAGTGGGTGGTAAAAGTATTATTTTTAATACGATAACGGTGTCAGATGGTATATCGATGGGTACTCCAGGTATGCGTTACTCATTAGTGTCACGTGAAGTGATAGCAGATTCTATTGAGACGGTGACCGGTGCGCAGGGCTTCGATGGCGTTGTAGCCATTGGCGGTTGTGATAAAAACATGCCCGGTTGTTTGATTGCTATGGCGCGATTGAATCGACCTTCAGTCTTTGTTTATGGCGGAACAATTAAACCTGGCGCTGGGCACACAGATATCGTTTCAGTTTTTGAAGCTGTTGGTGGTGTGGCTGCAGGTACGGTTTCTGAAGCAGAATTAAAAGTAGTGGAGGACACTGCAATTCCGGGTCCGGGTTCTTGTGGTGGAATGTACACAGCAAACACCATGGCGTCTGCGATCGAAGCACTTGGCATGAGTATGCCTAACAGTTCGGCACAAGAAGCGGTCTCGGAGGATAAAAAGAATGATTGTCGTCGTGCCGGTGCCGCGGTATTGGAACTGATTAAAAACGACATCAAACCGAGCGACATCATGACGCGTAAAGCATTTGAAAATGCTATCACTGTCGTTATAGCTTTAGGGGGGTCAACCAATGCGGTGCTGCATCTATTAGCCATGGCGCATGCGGCAAACGTAGAGCTTGAGCTGGATGATTTTACAAAGATTGGCGCTAATGTTCCGTTGCTAGCCGATTTAAAACCCAGTGGTAGATATTTGATGTCTGAGTTGATAGCAATCGGCGGTATTCAGCCATTGATGAAAATTTTATTGGATGCAGGTCTGTTGCATGGCGACTGCATGACGGTAACTGGTAAGACCATGGCGGAGAACCTCGCTGATGTTAAACCTTATCCTGTTGAGCAAGACATCATTCGTGCGCTGGATAACCCGATCAAAAAAGACAGCCATCTGGTCATACTGTACGGTAACATCGCAACAACCGGCTCAGTGGCAAAGATAACCGGCAAAGAAGGTTTAACATTTACCGGTAGAGCGCGTGTATTTGAATCTGAAGAAGCTGCCCTGACAGCAATTCTTGATGATACTGTGGTTAAAGGAGATGTCGTCGTCATCCGTCACGAAGGTCCAGTTGGCGGCCCTGGTATGCGTGAGATGTTGAGTCCGACCGGTGCGATTATGGGTAAGGGTCTGGGTAAAGATGTCGCATTGATTACCGATGGTCGTTTTTCTGGCGGCAGTCATGGTTTTGTCGTCGGTCACGTTACCCCTGAAGCGGCCGTTGGTGGTCCTATCGCTATTATTGAGACTGGCGACAGTCTCACCATCGATGCAGAAAACAAAACGTTGAACTTAAATATTTCTCAAGAAGAAATAGATAAACGTCTCTCTGGCTGGAAACAACCAGCACCAAAAGAAACGCGCGGTGTTTTGGCGAAATATGCGAAGTTGGTCTGTTCCGCTTCAGAAGGAGCGGTGACAGATAAATTTTAATTATTCGGTATTGCGATAACGTAATTTTACAAGTAGGCCTTGTCTCGATCTCAAGTAATCTCGATTACTTCAGTTATACTCAACGTAAGATTAAAAAAATGTTTTTACATTAGAGTGACGAATAATGAAGTTTGAAGTTGTTGATGCAGTCATCTCCCCAAAAGGTCAGATGGAAACGCTTTCGCAGTTTGAAGTAGTCCGTATATTAAACACTAGCCATGGTGAGCTTAACCGGAAATTTAGAAACTGTTCTCTGGCCGTATTAAATAGCGGTAGTGCGCTGGATGATGGACAGGAATTATTAGCACGGTACCCTGATTTTTCGATCGAGGTCGTGCAGCGTCAACGAGGGATTAAGCTGGCGTTAAAGAATGCGCCTGCTATCGCGTTTGTTGATGGCGAGCTAATCACAGGTATTAATGAGCATCTATTTACAGTATTGCGCGATGTTATCTATGTGCATAATAAAGTGGTCAATTCTCCGCGTTTTAATCTTGGTAAATCTATTGATGTAACAAACGCAGTATTTCATATCTTGCGAAATGCACATGTATTGATTCCCGGGTTAGAGCCAAATCTGGTGGTCTGTTGGGGTGGGCATTCTATCGGTCCGGAAGAATACAAATATACAAAAGAAGTCGGTTATGAGTTGGGTCTGCGTAACCTGGATATCTGTACTGGCTGTGGTCCGGGTGCGATGAAAGGACCAATGAAAGGTGCAACTATCGGGCATGCTAAACAGAGAAGCGGAATCGGTCGTTATCTGGGTCTGACTGAGCCAGGCATTATTGCAGCAGAATCACCTAACCCAATCGTTAACAAACTCGTGATTATGCCTGATATAGAGAAACGCCTGGAAGCTTTTGTGCGTACAGGGCATGGTATCGTGGTCTTTCCAGGTGGCGCAGGTACAGCGGAAGAAATACTTTATATATTGGGAATATTGTTGCACCCCGATAATGCCGATGTGCCATTTCCATTAGTATTTACCGGCCCGAAGGTTGCAGAAGATTATTTTAAGCAGATAAATCAATTCATAGTCGATACCCTGGGTTTGGATGCGCAGCAGCGATATAAGATAATTATCGATGACCCAGCACGTGTTGCGATCGAGATGAAAAAAGGCATGGTGCAGGTCCGCGAATACCGAGAGCAGAAAAGTGATGCTTTTCACTATAACTGGTCGTTGACGATTGATGAGCAATTTCAAAAACCATTTGAACCGACACATGAAAACATGACCGCTCTGGCTTTACATAAGAATCAGAAAAGTCACCTGCTGGCTGCTAACTTGCGTCGAGCGTTCTCGGGCGTGGTGGCTGGGAACGTAAAAGCAGAAGGTATCCGTGCAATTGAGGAGCACGGTTTGTTTGAACTACGCGGTGATAAGGAGATCATGGACCCTATGGATGAGTTACTAGCAGCTTTCGTTAAGCAGCATCGTATGAAATTGCCGGGAACAGAATATATTCCGTGTTATAAAATCATTAAATAGAAAAGATAAAAGTTTTAAGCTACAAGAACGTACCATTTATAACTTGCAACTTATAATTATTATTAACAACAGTAGTGTCCGATCAATTTCCTGATAATATCAACTGCTGTATTTAGTGATTTTGTCTCGATATATTCATCTGGCTGATGTGCCTGATTGATACTGCCAGGCCCCATTACGATTGTTTCTAGTCCCATAGAATTGTAATACGGTGCTTCGGTACCGAAGGCAACAATTTGTGATTCAGAATCTGTCATTTTTTCAGCAAGTTGAACAATCTCAGAATTCTTATCCGTATGCATGGCGTCAAAACCATCGGTTAACGAAATCGTTTTAAGTTGTATGCCGCTATTTTTTAATACTTGTTTTAGCCGTTGTTGCATATCGACGCGCAGATCTGAAAGTCTCATGCCGGGCAGTGGTCTAATATCAATCTGTAGTTCACAGCTGCCACATATACGGTTAGGGTTGTCACCGCCATGAATATGGCCAAGATTCATCGTTGGTACTGGAATTTCAAATAGCGGATTGTGGTGTTTTTGCTGTAATTCATCACGCCAGCGTAATAGTTCTCCCATCACTTTATACATGGCCTCTAAAGCGTTATTGCCTAAATCTGGGTCGCTAGAATGACCGGCATGGCCGGTTAGTTGTATCGCTTCCATCATCATGCCTTTATGCATGTGAATTGGTTTCATATTAGTAGGCTCACCGATGACAGCGGCACGTGCGTTGTTTAAACCTAGTCTTGTAGCGTTATTGGCGATCGCTTTAGCGCCAGACATACTGGTCTCTTCATCAGCTGTTGCTAGAATGATAAGCGGTTGCTTGATATTGTTTAAGTCGATGCTTTTTAATGCTTCGATGATAACAGCGAAAAAGGATTTCATGTCGCAGCTTCCGAGGCCATAAAAACGATTATCTTTTTCGGTGACTTTAAAAGGATCAACGTGCCAGAGGGCTTCATCTAAGGGGACTGTGTCAGTGTGTCCGGCCAGCACAAGTCCGTTGTTACCTTTGCCTAAGGTGGCGATTAGATTCGCTTTATCTTTATGATGTTCTAATTCTTGAATCTCACATTGAAAACCCATCGACTCGAACCAGTTGGCGAGCAAATTGATCACATTTTTATTTCCCTGGTCAATATTTTGATTGGTACAGCTAATCGAAGGTGTACTTAATAGCTGGTTTATTAAGCTTTGAATGTCAGGGATATTTGTTGTTTTATTATCAGTCATATCAATACGTTAAAACTATTTTTAAAATAATGCAAAAAAAAGCTTTTTTTTTGCTGATAACTGATTACAATGCGCAAAAATAAGTCGAAAAATAGTTTCCGCGCAATAGTGCCGGAGGAGAGAGAAGATGGCCAAAGGTGGTTACATGGGTGGGATTTTTGGCAGTTCGCCAGTCAGTCCTTTACAAGCCCACATGTCGATAGTTTATAAATGCGCTTCAGAATTAATTCCTCTTTTTAATGCAGTCATCAATGAAGATTGGGACGAAGTAACACGACTCCAACAAAAAATTTCTGAATTTGAAAAAGAAGCTGACGTATTGAAGAAAGAACTTCGCCTGAATTTACCTAAGGGTTTATTTATGCCAGTTTCTCGTCAGGATTTGTTAGAAGTTTTGTTGATGCAGGACAGTATTGCGAATAAAGCAAAAGATATTGCAGGTACTATCGTCGGTCGTCATATGGCGCTACCTGAAGTCATCCATGAAGACTATATTCGCTTTGTCGAACGTTGTGTGGCAGCCTGTAAACAGGCAAGAAAAGCCATTAATGAACTTGATGAATTAGTGGCTACAGGTTTCAGTGGACAGGAAATCAATATTGTTACTGACATGATTACCAAATTAGATAACATCGAGAGTGATACAGATAATTTACAGTCTGCCATCCGTCTTCAAATTTTTGAAATAGAAAATGACTTGCCACCTATCGAAGTAATGTTTTTGTATAAAATCATTGAAGGTACCGGTGAAATTGCAGATAAATCCCAGGGAGTGGGAAGTCGTTTACTGCTGATGCTTGCAAGGTAGGGTTTTTACTATGGATATTATTGCTCAGTACGGTACAGTATTTCTTATTCTTGCAGCAGTTTTTGGTCTGTTTATGGCATGGGGTATCGGTGCAAACGATGTCGCTAATGCAATGGCTACATCAGTCGGTTCAAAAGCGCTCACCATCAAACAAGCTGTGGTCATTGCCGCGATATTTGAATTTGCCGGCGCTATCTTAGCTGGCGGTCAAGTGACCAAGACAATTCGCAAAGGTATTGTGGATGCCGATCTATTATCCGCGAATCCAGAATTATTGCTCTACGGTATGCTTGCCTCATTGCTAGCGGCAGGTGTCTGGTTATTAATCGCTTCAAAAAATGGCTGGCCGGTTTCTACCACACATTCTATTGTTGGCGCTATCGTCGGCTTTGCTATGGTCGGTATCGGCATGGAGGCGGTGCACTGGAATAAAGTCGGTTTCATCGTTGCCAGTTGGGTGGTGTCACCTGTGCTTGCCGGTCTGATTTCTTTCATGCTATTCCGCAGTGTATTAAAGCTGATCTTAAATACCGAAAACCCTTATGACAATGCAAAGAAATATGTGCCTTATTATATGTTCCTGGTCGGTTTTATTATTGCCTTGGTGACCTTAGTAAAAGGCTTGAAACATGTTGGACTCGAACTGTCGACCATAGAGCAGTATGGTTACGCGATTTTGATCGGCGCTGTCATAATGATCGCTGGCAAGTTATATATCAATACGATCAAGCATGACCCGAAAGCGGACAAGCATTTTCATTTCACGAATGTAGAACGTATCTTTGGTGTGTTAATGGTATTGACGGCCTGTGCGATGGCATTTGCTCATGGTTCTAACGACGTTGCTAATGCGATTGGTCCGGTCGCTGCTGTGGTTAGTATCGTGCAGAGCGGCGGTGAAGTTGCGTCACAATCAGCATTGCCATTGTGGGTGCTTGGCCTGGGCGGCGTCGGTATCGTTATCGGTCTGATGATGTACGGTAAAAAAGTGATCGAGACGGTCGGTCACCAGATAACAGAACTGACACCAAGTCGCGGATTTGCAGCTACTCTTGCTGCTGCAACAACCGTGGTTTTAGCTTCAGGTACAGGTTTGCCAATTTCGACGACACATACTCTGGTCGGCGCCATCTTAGGTGTTGGTTTGGCGAGAGGTATGGCAGCATTAAATATGACAGTCATCCGTAACATCTTTATGTCCTGGATAGTGACATTACCTGCGGGTGCTCTTCTTTCAATTCTGTTCTTCTTTACTCTGAAAGGTATCTTTAGCTAGTTTTTTGAGTCATTAGACATCGGTTAAAATCTGATGGATAACGACTACATGGCTGTATTTCATAATAATATTGTTAGTTATTGCCATTGGCTATAAAGTAGTCATATTCGTTGGTTGCAGCGAACGCTAATTGAGACAATGTCGTAATGAAGAATGGCTGACGAAACACCGATACCTGCTGCGTTTTTATCCCTGATTCCAGAATCATTAATTTCAGTCGCTGAGAATTACTGGAATGACTGGTGTCGGTCGTGTGAAAAAATATCGATTGATCCGTTACAAAAAGTTCCACTGGCAGCGCTAGGTTATACCTGGGCTTGTAGTGACTTTGTCGCGCGAAACTGTATTCGATACCCTGACGTCTTCAATCTGTTACATCTTGAAGGGTTTGATTCACCCCGTTCTTTTGAAAATTACAAAGATATCGTAAGTAAAACCATCACCCGTAGCGATGCTGCTGATAGCAGTAAATTAATGCGATGGTTACGTGAATTACGTCAGCAGGAAATGGTACGCATCGCGTGGCGTGACCTCAATAAGCTTGCTGATACCAAGACAATCCTCCAGGAGCTCTCTGATTTAGCTGAAGCAATGGTTTCGATTACTTTGGCCGTTCTTGAAAAGCAGCAAGCAGTGATTTATGGAATGCCAGTCGATGCCGATGGTGAAGAACAGGCATTGGTGATTCTGGCCATGGGGAAAATGGGTGGAAGTGAACTGAATTTTTCCTCAGATATTGACCTGATCTTTGCCTATGCGATAGAGGGTGAAACCTCCGGTCCGCGTCGTACTTCGTATAGTGAATTTTATCTATCAGTTGCTCGAAAATTGGTAAATGTGCTCAATGAGGTCACTGCAGATGGGTTTGTTTATCGAGTCGACACGCGTCTGAGACCATTTGGTGAAAGTGGACCGTTGGTGATCAGTTTCTCTGGCATGGAGCAATACTATCAATTGCAAGGTCGTGACTGGGAACGTTATGCCATGATTAAAGCGAAATTAATCACAGGTAACGAGTCAGATAAGTGTTACTTGAAGTCTATGCTGACACCTTTTGTTTATCGGCGTTATCTTGATTTCAGTATGCTCGAATCCATACGTGAAATGAAATCGATGATTGATGCTCAGGTGAAACGTAAGCGGATGACAAACAATATAAAGCTTGGTCGAGGTGGTATTCGTGAGATCGAGTTTATAGGGCAGACGCTACAGCTAGTCAGGGCAGGACGCGAACCAGAACTGCGTGAGAGAAGTATTGTAAAGGTACTGTCATTGCTGGCCGAGAAACAATATCTACAGAAAGATGAAGTGGAAAAATTACTCGAGGCTTACTGGTTTTTACGGAAACTGGAAAATCGCTTACAGATGCAACGAGATGCCCAAACACATGTACTGCCCGAAGATGAGGAGCTGCGACAGCGATTATGTTTGGCTATGGATGTGCCACAGTGGGATGAATTACTTTCTCAGTTGGCGCAACATCAACAATGTGTTGATCAGGTTTTTGAAAATATTATTGCGCACGATACTGCTGATGCTGAACCCTTGCCATTTAGTCTGCTACGAGATGATGAAGATTCTAGTGATGATCTGCATGCGTATCTCGTTAAATCGGGATATACAGATGCTGATGCTATTTTAAAATCACTGTATGAGCTAAGAGATAGTCCACAGCTGAAGGTTCAGACGGGAGATAATCGACGTCGATTAGAGCAGCTTCTGGCCTCATTAATAACACAGATTGCGACATATCCGCAGCAGTATGAATTGATGGATCGAATCAGTCGTATTATCAAGGCGCTCGTTGGTCGAAAAGTTTATATCAGTCTGTTACTTGAATTTTCGCAAGTGCAGCAGCAGATGTTAAAACTCTGCGCGGCCAGCGAATGGTTTACTGAACGTCTGCTTAAGCACCCGTTATTATTGGATGGGTTGCTGGTTTCAAAAGAAATTTTGCAGCAACATTATGATCAAAAGCATCTGTTGTCGCTTGAGTTGAACAGAATCGATAGTCATGGAGAGGCAGAGTTCGATCTTGAGCAGGTAATGGACAGGATGCGTCAATTTAAACGGCAGGCCGTGTTTAATGTTGCCGTCATCGATGTGTTTTATGAGGAACCTGTAGAGACGGTATCTGACCGTC
>WTCC01000192.1 GCA_013138755.1 Gammaproteobacteria bacterium | reverse complement strand
ACATTTCGACCACCTGAACCTGCCAACGGTTTAAGTACCCCCCAGCCATTGTGCTCTGCAATAAAGTGTTTTATCTCGGCACGGTTGCGAGTAATCAGGGTGCGTGGTCTTATCTCTTCGGGAAAGGTCTGTAGATACATCTTGTTAACAGCTTGTGTCAGGCCATTGGGATCATTCAAGACAATTACCCCATGGCGCATAGCCAGACGGGCAAAGTTGATACCAGCTAGCCTTGCCCAGGGACGGGTATTCACATCATCTGCCGGATCATTGCGTAATAACAGCACATCCAGCTCATCAAGGTTGATACGTTCAGTATGGGATTTTTTACCTCTTAAGGCGTCGAGATAGGCATCACCGCTACGGAATTTTTTATCCGCTACCCGACGGGCATAACCATGAGTATTCTCATCGGGTCCATAAGCAAGATCAGCTACGCTCATATACCAGACATCATGACCGAGGTTGGTGGCCGCAATCGCAAGATGGGTAGTCGTGTAGTCTCCCAGCTCGGTCTGGATATCGTTGACGATAAGCCCTAATCTCATGCTTCCTCCGAAATAAGTTCAAGTACCGAAACACCCTTGCGTAGGCGTGCCAACTTTTGTTGTGTTTCCGGCTTGTCTAAATATCGTGGACGTAACACAGCTGGCGTTAGCACCTTGCGCCACTGCAACTCTTCTACCAAGGCTAGTTGCTCATGACTGACTTTGCCGAGCAATAACATTTCCAGATCTCCATCCTGAGCAAGGTATGACAAAAGATTCATCAGGCCGCGTAGATAGACCACGTCTTTGGTATAGCCACCACCCCGATAAACCCGCATCGCAATGTTGAATGCAGTGGCCTGACTAAAGCCATATTGATCATGCAAGACACAAAAGGTCTCGATAAAGCCTGCGCCTTGATAAATAGACTGCACTGCCTTTACGCGTCCGGCCAGCAGACGTAAACGGGGACGACTTAAACCGCCAGCCAGGTATTCTGCCAGTACTGCCAGGCCTTCCTGCAAGGGTTCGTAACCTGCCATACCGGTATAAAATTCGCGTAACGGTTGTTGTTGGCCATTGTGGTATGTCAGTGCATGCGTACCAATTTCATGTGCCAGTGTTGCGGCAACACGTAAACGCGGCACCCTGGCATCACGACCAATCAAAAGATTTCCTTTTGAAACAAAAATGCCGGTAATGTCATCACGCACCTCTACACTGGAAGTAAAGCTCGAATCCTGGTTACGGTAGTGCTCAATCTCGTCATGAGCTATCTCAGCAAACTGCTCCACATCAAGAAAATCGCTGTCATGATCATCAGGAAGATGCGGCGAAATTTGTTGCAGGATATCTTCCGACAGGGTCAGTAGTTTCTGATCAATATCGCCGAACAACTGCTGGCTACCATATAAAAAACGTGGCGTATTGCGATCGGCAACCAGAGTGATTTGACGATCTAACTCATTGCGTTTTTCTTCATAAATATGCGCCAGTGTTGGATCTTCGATCTGCTCAATGGGAATACTGAATAATTCACGTTTCATTAACGCCGGATCGATAGACCTTGGACGATAAATAAATTCAGGATGATGACCAAATTCAGAACGACGGAATCGTTCCCAGGCCTGTGATACATTTATCGGTGTTACATGTAGCAACAAATCAAACCGCTGACTGATGGCGGCAAGCCGCTCATCGACCTCATCAACAACTCGCGTCATGGCATGTCGACCAAGCTCATAAAAATGCGCAGGCCGTTTTGTAGTATGAGAATGAGTAAACGTATAAAAAGTACGTTTAAGCACTCTTGCTAGCGCGTGATGTAATTCACGCAGCTCAAATGGAAACAATTCGCCAGTTTCTGCATCACGGTAAATGGGATTTACTTCCAGACCTATGGTAATAAAGTTTTGTTTCCCATCTGCAAGTAAAGGCCTGAGTCCCGGCGGATGAATGCTATCCTGATAGCTCAGTTCAACCTGTGTTGATTGACCTTCGATATTGATAGTAAGTAATTCACTTTCCAGTACTTCCAGGGCACGCTGCGGCGTACCATTGCGTGGTGCATAAATGTGAAACAACGGTAATGGCTTATCCTCTTCGGACTCTGCACTCCATAACTCAAATAGCAGAAAAGCACCGTAAGGTTCACTCTGGCGTTGCGCAATTTCCTTAACAAGCTGCACCAGTTCTGAATAGTGACGCTCTCTGGAAGTTGCCAGCAAGTAAGCGGCTTCACCGAGCAACAACCGTTCTGTACCTGCGTCTTCCCTTTGCATGGGACGACGATAAACACAAAGAAACGGTAACTGGCGATCGATATGCAAACGACTGCCATCGGGCAAATCACGACGCACCAATTCGTTACGCGCCAGTGCCTCACCAATAGTCGCTATTAACTTATTGTCGATGTTAGTTGTCATTGTTTCCATCCAACGCATTCAGCTCTTCCAATATACCAGGAATAGTCGAATGCAGTGCTTCACGAATGGTCTTAATCTGTTCTTCATCAGCTTCACCTGTCCATTCATCCATGAAAAACTTTTTAAACTCTACGGACAACA
>WTCC01000191.1 GCA_013138755.1 Gammaproteobacteria bacterium | reverse complement strand
AGGCCGAGCAGTCAGGTAAAGAGCGCACGGTAGGCATGGTGGTCGATGCGATCTCTGATGTCTACTACGTAAATGCCGATGATATCGGCAAGGCACCGGACATGGGAAGCACAGTGACCAAAGAATTTATCACAGGGCTTACTACCGTTGATGAAAAAATGGTTATCCTGCTCGATGTGGACTCATTGATCAATAGCGGTGTACTACAGCTCGACGATGAAGAGAGTGAAACGCCAGTAGAGCAAACATAACCAGAGAACCAGTGACGACAACGACTACACAAGCAGTGTTTGTAAACTTTATAGCCATCCTGGAAGCAGTAGCTATAATAGTTAAAAGATAGGAGGAGAAAATGGCAGACATATTATTGGTGGATGATTCAGTCTCCATGAGAGAGATGGTTTCTTTTACACTTAAGCAGGCAGGTCACGATATTATCGAGGCCGAAGATGGTGTGCAGGCATACGAGATCGCACAAAACAATACATTCAACCTCGTTATCACAGATATCAATATGCCGAACATGGATGGCATCACCCTCACTGCGAAATTAAGAGAACTGGAAGCATACACCTTCACCCCGATACTGATCCTAACCACTGAAACCAGTGACCCCCGCAAGATGGAAGCGAAAAAAGCCGGTGCAACAGGCTGGATTGAAAAACCCTTCGACCCTGATCACCTGCTCTCCACCATCAATAAAGTCATATAAGCAGACACTCATGCCTGCATCGACCCGGTTATAGTTAAACACTCATGGAAATTGATATAGACATGTCACAGTTCCACGACATCTTCTTTGAGGAAGCTGTCGAAGGGATCGAAGTAATGGAGAAAGAGCTGCTGAACCTGCATCTCGGTGAATGTGACAGTGAACTCATCAATACGATTTTTCGTGCGGCGCATTCGATCAAAGGCAGTGCCAGCACATTTGGCTTCGAAGCGATCGGCCAGTTCACCCACAAAATAGAAACCATACTGGATAACTTACGCAATTCTGAACTTGAAATTACGCAGGACCTTATCTCGGTTTTACTGTCTTCTGTCGATTGCTTGAGTAATATGCTAACACAGGAAAAAGCCGGCGAAATCCACGATGCAAAAAAAATTCGATCCGTCGCCGCGCTACTCGATGAATTTACATCACAAGCTGAAAACAAAGCACAGCTTGAGCCACAGCTGGTAACCACGGCTGAGTCCAGCAGCAACATCTCAGATGAGACTGAAGACAAACCTGAAGAAAAATGGAAGATCAGCTTTTTCCCTGATGAAAAACTTTTTTATACCGGCAACGATCCACTGCGCCTGATACGTGAACTGCAGACGCTCGGAAAAATAAGCGTCGAAACAGTGAGCGAAAAACTGCCTGAGCTTGACCAGCTTGATGTTCACAACTGTCACCTGGGATGGCATATTCAATTACAGGGCAGCATCAACCAGCAACAGATCGAAGAAGTCTTTGCCTGGGTCGAAGGTGACTGCAAACTGGAGATCCGCAACCAGACCGAACACCGGGTAACACCGGACAGGAGAAGCAACCTGGCAACAAGCGGTCGCAGGAAATCAGATAAAGAACAACGTTCGATCCGGGTGAGCACAGATAAAGTCGATGAGATGCTCAACCTGGTCGGCGAATTAGTGATAACACAATCGATACTGAACAGTATCTGCAGGGATCAGAACCTGGAGACATCAGAAAAACTGCAACAATGCCTGGAACAGCTCGAACGCAATACTCGTGACCTGCAGGAACAGACCATGAGCATCAGGATGCTTCCGGTAGACAATGCATTTCAGAGGATTCCGAGAATCGTTCACGACCTTAGCCTCGCACAGGGAAAAAATATCAACCTGGAGCTTTCCGGTAAAAGTACAGAACTCGATAAAACCATACTCGAAAAGATTGGCGACCCCCTCGTGCACCTGGTCAGAAATGCCATCGACCACGGTATCGAAT
The DNA here is from genome assembly GCA_013138755.1 of Gammaproteobacteria bacterium. Classification (GTDB taxonomy): domain Bacteria; phylum Pseudomonadota; class Gammaproteobacteria; order SZUA-229; family SZUA-229. Next base: position 806 of record WTCC01000191.1, on the reverse strand, counting down.
CACCGGAAGAGCGCAGCGCCTGTGGAAAACAGGAACAGGGCACCATCAGTATAAAAGCGGAGCATGAAGGTGGTTATATCGTACTTCGTATATCTGATGACGGTAAAGGCATCGACCCTGAAAAGATACTCAACAAAGCCATCAACAACAATATCGTCAGTGCAAATGACGATCTTTCTAAAGCACAGATATTGAACCTGATATTTCAACCAGGATTTTCTACCGCAGAAGTTATTAGCGATGTATCCGGGCGCGGTGTCGGCATGGACGTCGTCAAGCAGAACATCACAGACCTTGGCGGCACCGTCGAAGTCTGGTCTGAAAAAGGTGTTGGTAGCAGCTTCACCCTCCGTTTGCCATTGACGCTGGCAATACTTGACGGCCAGATCGTCAGAGTCGGCGATCAGACATTCATCATACCGCTACATGCAATCACTGAAACACTAATGTTTGACGCTGAGAATACAAGCACGGTCGCAGGCAGATCTGAGCTATATCAATATAGGGACAAATACATTTCCATCATCCATCTCGACAAACTGCTTAATACCAGCTCTGCATCTGACACAGAAACAGAAGCAACAAACACCAAGTCCAACCTGCTTGTTGTCTGTGATACCGGCGAGAAACATGCCGGTATACTGGTCGATGATGTTATCGGTCAGCAACAGGTCGTCATCAAAAGCCTGGAGAGAAATTACAATATCGTGCCCGGCATCGCTGGCGCAACAATACTTGGCGATGGATCCGTAGCACTCATCCTGGATGTACTTAACCTGGATGAAGAAAAAGTCAAACCAGCAGCC
>WTCC01000174.1 GCA_013138755.1 Gammaproteobacteria bacterium | reverse complement strand
CCTGGTTTTTGTTTATTGATTTACTCTGTTCCGGTTTTTTTAGTGGTCGTTGGGTTATCATATTTACTAATAACCATGAATTTGTGAGCATTAATTCATAATATGATTTCGGCAGTCTTTATGGCTGCCGTTTTTTGTTATGTTGACCAACTATCACATCAAACAAATTCTGATTCCTAAACTCTTGAGCCTTTATGAGTTTCTGGCTTAGTGGCAACCTATAAAAAAACTTCATAAGTTGCAATGAAAATCTATTTTTGATCTATGTCAACAACGCAGTTCTGAATATGATTAACAATCGGCAGATAACAAAAAAACATGTAAAACATATGAGGAATGCTGGATGACGACTAATGCCAAAACCACCCCCTATGTCTACTCTTTCAAAGACGGCGACGGCAAGAATAAAAAATTATTGGGAGGCAAAGGCGCTAATCTCTGTGAAATGACTCAGATCGGTATCAACGTGCCACCCGGTTTTGTTATCAGTACCGAAGCATGCCTCAATTATCTCGAGACTAAAGACCAGGATCTGCCATCCGAGCTGATGGATGAAGTGCAAGCGCACATCAAGATACTCGAGCAGGATACAGGTAAGATTTTTGGCGATGAAGACAACATGCTGCTGTTATCGGTGCGCTCAGGTTCGGCTTTATCAATGCCCGGGATGATGGATACTATTCTAAATCTTGGGCTGAACTCAAGCACGCTTCCCGGCCTGATTAAGCAAACTGGAAATGAACGTTTTGCCAGGGATGCTTACCGACGTTTCATACAACTGTTCGGCAAAGTTGCGTTAGGAATTAGTGACGAAAAATTTGATAAACCATTCGATAGCATTAAGAAACGTGAAGCCATCACCGAAGATACCGATCTCTCTGCGGATCACTTTCGCGAGATCGGTGAACTCTTTCTAGATGTTGTACATAGTGAGACAGGCAAACCTTTTCCTGAAGATGTCTACGAACAATTACAGTTATCCGTCAAAGCTGTATTCGGTTCATGGCTAGGCAAACGAGCGATAGATTATCGCCGCGAATTTAAGATAACCCCTGACATGGCTAACGGCACTGCGGTAAACATACAGACCATGGTATTTGGCAACATGGGTAACGATTGTGCCACCGGTGTTGGTTTTACTCGTAATCCAGCCACGGGTGAAAACGTAATGTTTGGCGAGTTCCTTATCAACGCTCAGGGTGAAGATGTAGTCGCCGGCATACGCACACCTAAACCGGTACACAAACTGGCGAATGAAATGCCGCAGATGCATGTAGAACTTTCGGCACTCAGTGATCGGCTGGAAAAACATTATCGAGAAATACAGGATTACGAATACACTATTGAAAAAGGTGTGCTGTATTGCTTACAAACACGTGATGGCAAGATGAATGCCACCGCACGTGTACGCACTTCGCTGGAGATGAGCAACGAAGGTCTAATCACACGTGACGAAGCACTGTTACGCATTAATCCAGAAGAACTTGAGCAGCTGCTTCATCCCTGCCTCGATCCAGAATCAAAGCAGATGCCTGTCGTTCATGGTCTACCGGCCTCTCCCGGTGCGGCATCAGGAAAAATCGTGTTTGATGCAGATCGAGCGGAGCTGGCGCGTGACGATGGCGAAAAGGTAATACTGGTCCGTGAAGAAACCAAACCAGAAGACATCCACGGTTTTTTTGCTGCTGAAGGCGTGCTCACCAGTCGTGGCGGAAAAACTTCGCATGCTGCAGTGGTTGCTCGCAGCATGGGCAAACCCTGTATTGCCGGTGCAGAAGGCATCGAGGTCGATGTCGAAAAACACACTGCACGTGTCGGTAATATTACGCTACATGAAGGTGATGTCATTACTATCGATGGAGCCAACGGCAATGTATATCTGGGTGAAATCGACACCGTACCGCCAAAATTTTCAACTGAGCTACGTACACTGCTCGACTGGGCTGATGAGATTGCCGATCTAAAAATCATGTGTAATGCCGACACTCTTGAAGCAGCGACTAAAGCATCGGATTATGGTGCTATGGGAATCGGTCTGTGCAGGACGGAGCGTATGTTTAATGCACAGGAGCGACTGCCACTGGTCATCGACATGATACTGGCAAAAGATAACGCCGAACGTCAAGATGCGTTGGACAAACTACGACCAATACAACGTGGTGATTTTAAAGACCTGTTTAAAGTAATGAGCCCCAGGCCTGTTACCATACGTTTGCTTGATCCGCCTATCCACGAATTCTTGCCCAGTGAAAAACAGCTAGAACAGGAAATCGAACACCTGGAATGTTTGAAAGATACTGTCAGTGGCGTCAATGATCTGATGAACACCATGCATCTGTTAAAACGCCAGGCTGACGCCAAAGAGATACCCAAGCCCTTTGGACCCGGCGGTCGAGAGCTGGTGGAATCGGCTATCGCTAAGAAACAGCAGATGCTAATAAAAGTACGCGAACTGTTCGAAGTTAATCCGATGCTCGGCCATCGCGGCGTACGCCTCGGCATCACCTATCCGGAAATTTACGAGATGCAGGTACGAGCCATCCTCGAAGCTGCAGCCGAATGTAATAAAGAAGGTTTTGGTGTGTGCCCTGAAATAATGGTGCCACAGGTTTGCACACGCAAAGAACTTTTATGGGTCAGAGAAATTGTTGATCAGGTGCATGCAGATGTCGAAACCGAATACGATATCAAACTGGATTTCAAATTCGGCTCCATGATTGAAGTAGTGCGTGCCTGTATGCGTGCAGGCAGACTGGCTGAGATTGCAGAATTTTTCTCCTTTGGTACTAACGATCTTACACAATCCGCTTTCTCTTTCTCACGTGAAGATGCAGAGAACAAATTTCTGCCACTGTACGAAGAAAATAATATCCTGCAGGACAATCCGTTCGAAACACTTGATGTCAAAGGTGTTGGTCGCCTCATGGAAATCGCTGTCGACTGGGGTAGGAAAACCAACCCTGATTTAAAAGTTGGTATCTGTGGCGAACAAGGAGGTCATCCGGAATCCATACGTTTCTGTAATCATATTGGCCTAACGTATGTTTCATGCTCCGCACCTCGGGTACCAATAGCCAGACTGGCAGCCGCACAGGCTAAGTTAACAGAGGATGAATATTTCCCTGAGTAATAATTACAAATTATGACTGTACGTCGTTAAAACACGCTAAAACTCGTAGAATGTTACGTTTTAACTACACTTCTAACTCTCTATTATCTTTTAGTGTTCGTGCTGTCATTCGGTTGTGTAACAGTATTTGGTCGCAGACGCCGAGACAATCATAAATTTTGTAAGCATATCTCAGTTAATTTTTACTCAGAGTTGCTCATTTAAGTAAATAAGGATATGGTCGTTGGAACTATCCTGCTACTCGATACCGCCAGTAAAGATACACCAGACTCTGACAGATGGGATACTGGCTATTTTTCACTAATTGAATACGAGAAACTAGCAGGGTTGAATTTATATGTGTCTACTTTCTCAGGGGAAGATAGCATCGTCTTTGATTTGTCTTTGCACAATTGTTTTAAACGCATGGGGAAATAATGCTAAATATCAGTTTTAAGTTGCGACTTCAACTGATCGACGCAACACTTTATTCTTAAATACTGTGTTTTGTACGGTGTACTTTACACGTTAAAAATTTATGAAATTCTAATATTATGTGGGTAGGAGTGATGCATGCTCCATGTGTCATGAGAAAGGGGTTAAGCAGCTCCGCTGCTCATATCGTTTAGGCCGTGTCTCAGCTCATCTAATACTTCAGCAAGTATTCTTTCTTGGTTCTCGGTAATAAGTGTAATGCCGTACATATATGTAGTCATACGCTCCCATTCACTTATGCGAATTTTTCCAGCTTCACGCCAAGGGGTCATGAATTTGATTATATTCAAAGTGGCTGGATACAGGGGTACTAATTTTAGTACGCTGCCCCTGGCTTTTTCAACTTGTAGTGCGATGTCAAATAGTGCCGAACGCATGACTGTTTCTTCTGGTGTGTAGTCACTGGCCAGTTCATTCATGGCATGAGTCATAATATTTTTATCTATTTTTGCACTTGTGCCGAGCATGGTGTCGTGTAATTCCATATAGCGATCAAACCGTCGTTCAGGAGTTTTTTCTTTGGTGAATGATTTTTTGATTGCACCAAACATTATGGTTTCCTCCGGCAGCCTCAGCTACCCTATACTATTCATTTACCCTAAAGGATATATAATATATGGTGCAAAAATAGGGTAATTTCAAGAGTGATACTTAATATTTAGCGCCAATCGTTTGGAATTACTGGCGTGTTAATCGGTTAGCGGCCTAAAGCTGAAGTTCGGCAGTCACTTGCATTGTTGACATATATCAACACGATTTTAAAATCCTAGAGCATATAATGTCCCGTGGTGTTAGTAAAAGTAAATCAGCCAAATGAGGGTATCCAAATGGTCGAATCCAAAAGCATAAAAAAAAGCTGGAAAAGCAACAAAGAAAAAAGCTGAGCCAACGCAAGCATTAAGTCCGTTTGAGGAAATGGAAAGGAAGTTTGCTTCAATGTTTCACCGTGGTGGACTTTTTCCATTACGAGATGCGCCGCACCTATTTGAGAACTGGTCACCGTTCGAGGGGAAAATGCCATCCGTTGATATGGTTGACCACGAAGATAAAATACTGATTAAGGCCGAGCTGCCTGGTGTTGATAAAAAAGACGTGGATGTTTCTGTTAGCGATCATGCGGTAACCATAAAAGGTAAAACCAGTACCGATGAGGAAGAAGAAAAAGGCGACTATTATCGACGCGAGATTACATCTGGCACCTTTGAAAGAGTCTTGGCGATTCCTGGAAATATTGATTCTTCAAAAGTAAAAGCAAGGTTCCGTAATGGCGTACTTAAGGTTACGCTGCCGAAATCGAAAACAGACAAGACAACCAACACTAAAGTTGTTGTTAGGTAAATTATTCAATTATTATTAATCTAGTCGACGACGGATTGATAGGTTACTAGCACTCATGGTATGGATTGTCTTGGGTGTTTTTTATTTATGATGCCCGGTTTTTCTTGACCGGTTGACCTCGCAACCCAAAGCGAACATTGGGCTTTTCATAAATATGCAATATTTAACTAGATTAGTGTATTGTTGTTTATAGAAATTCTACAAATTAATTCACAATAGTAATAATAGTGTTCTTTTAGGCTGCATAATGGCAAAAACAGTCACTGGGTTATCAATTTTTGAACGCTACTTAACAGTTTGGGTATTGCTTTGCATTGCAGGTGGTATCTTCCTCGGTAAAACAGCTCCCAATGTAGCCACAGCATTAAATGATTTATCAGTTCATCAGGTGTCTATTCCTATTGCTGTGTGCCTTTTTTTCATGATGTATCCCATCATGGTTAAAATTGATTTTTCTCAGGTTTTAAAATCAGCAAAGACCCCAAAACCGGTTTTACTTACCCTTTTTATAAACTGGGCAATCAAGCCTTTCACCATGTTTGCAATATCCTATTTCTTCTTAGGCTATTTATTTAAAGATTTTTTACCTGGAACAGAAATTCTTGCTAACGGTGAAGAGGTGGAGTTATGGAGAAGCTATATTGCGGGTACAATCTTGTTGGGAATCGCACCGTGTACCGCAATGGTGCTGATGTGGAGTTATCTTTCAAAAGGAAATGATGGTTTAACATTGGTGATGGTAGCAATTAACTCATTAGTGATGCTTTTCCTCTATGGTCCATTAGGTGGACTATTACTGGGTGTAAATTCTATGCCTGTGCCATGGCAGACAATGTTTCTTTCTGTTTCAATTTATGTGGCTCTTCCCTTAGTTGCAGGTTATTTCTCTCGAAAGTGGATAATTAGATATAAGGGTATGGGTTGGTTTAAAAACCAGTTTTTACATCGGCTTACACCTGTCAGTATTACAGCACTGCTTTTAACTTTGATTTTGCTTTTCTCATTCAAAGGTGAGGTAATCATTAATAATCCACTTACTATCCTGTGGATTGCTATACCACTTTTTATTCAAACTATTTTCATTTTTTCGATAGGGTATTTTTTATTTTCTCGTTGGTTAAAGCTCTCATACCATGATGCTGCACCTGTCGCCATGATTGGTGCTTCAAATCACTTTGAGGTTGCTATAGCAACGGCAGTTATTCTTTTTGGTTTATCGTCTGGTGCTGCATTAGCGACTGTAGTGGGTGTTCTAATCGAAGTCCCTTTGATGCTTATGCTTGTTTTACTATGCAAAAGAACCTGTTATCTGTTTGATGAATGCCATCTAGATCATCAAGAATGCGGGGGGAATACTCAAAAATAACCTTACCATCTGCTAAATACTGAACATCCGTTACTGGCGGCGAGCTCAACCGGTCGACGCAACACATGCGTTAAATCTCTCTGCTGGTGTTTCATATTTTCTAACATTGGAAACAAGGCTGCTGGCACCCCGAGAATAGTTTCTCCTTAGGGGTGCTTTTTATTGCCTGTTATCGACCCATAAGAGATGCTCAACTAGGTAGCACAAAACTTAACAAAGCATGAAATTCGAGTAATTAGCTCTGAAATGACCGTCTGTCGGTCTTCGATTCATCTCGGACATTTATTTAACACAGGTCAAGTTTTCTACAGAACAGCAGGTGTACGCTCAAGGTTGTTGAGCAATGATGCTAACAATTAACGCGGAATGAAGGAGGAGTAGATGGATAAAAAGAAATTGATTGAAAATGATGCAAGGAAGTTAACGTTAGTCGTTGTTTGTATGTCGGTAGTGGTACTTACATTGTTTGGTCTTGGACCAATGGTTTGAAGTGATCAATCAGAAGCCCCGCGAGTGCGGGGTTTTGTTTATTCTACCGTCTGCCATTGGCTGGTAAACAACCGTTGGATTAGTTCGGTGTCAAAGATTTCATCAAGGGTCACACCTCCTAGCATATTATTACGCCAATTTAAGGTGTCCATCAAACCGTGCAAGAATACATAGCGGACAATAAATCTTCAGGATATTATGCCTGAATTTCCAACTCTCAAGGTTAGAAATATGTAGTTGCAAAATAGCACCAGCCCATCTCAATTAATTGATTTAGATCATAGAAACAGATATGTATGTTTATTACAGTGCCCACATTGATAGTGATGTTTTTAACTGGGCGGGTGCTTGGTTATTTTAACTGGAGACGATAATGAATAAGTTGTATTTTGGAAGCGGATCAACTCTTGCGGGTTCAATATTAGTGATTGCTTTATTTCTAGGGGTAGGAGTGAGCATGCAAGGTTGTGGCGATGGCAACGGATTTTTTAAGAATCTAAGCTTATGTGACGTACCGTTGCCAGTATCATTGGATAGTCAGGCCCGTATCGGTGGTTCTTCTACCGTTGTGACAATGGGTGGCCCCGATAACTGGACTTTTTACAACGTTGCCAATGATCTAAGGGCGACACAGGTAGGTGTTACCGAAAGCGCCAAATACAGCTTGCCAGTGGCAGGCTTTATTCTGGATGTGGATATTGTTGAGTATCCCGCAAACTCAGCTATCTATTACGCTCTGGTATCAATGGGTGATAAAGGGATAACCGTTATCAATGTTACTGATCCCACCAATATGGTCACGGTCCTCAGTGTGGCTGTTAACTATTTTCAGGATGGCATTATTTTCGCAGAGGGTGGTGGCGCCATCATTACTGATGAGGAGATCTCCGGTATCCATGCTCCCATTACATCACTGGCTGTATATAATGATGCTAACGATGTTGATCAGCTTATTATCGCTGATGAAGCCTACGGACTGCACAAAACAAAACTTGCTAATCTTTTTGATCCGGCAGCCAGGGAAGTCGATGGTACCTTACTGATCGACGGTGACGGAGACCCCATTACTGCAGATGAAGTTTATACTTTGCAGTATGCTGGTGAGAAGCCATGGGGTGGTCCAAAGTCACTGACTTTATATAAAGACCCTGCTGTTGTTGATGACAAAGGTATGTTGTTTGTCGCTATGGATTTTCTGGGTATGGGTATTTTCGACCCGGAAACGCTTGAACAGGTTGGACGATATAATCTGTATACCGATGCCAGTGTTTTAGAGGACTGGTTTATTGATGAGGTTGTCGCTGACCTGGTTCATATTGATGACATTTCAGGTGAAAAATATCTTGATGCATTTACCGGCATGCCTGATTATCGGCAGGCCAGCTTTGAAATTGAGGAAGTCTGGCACAATGGCGTTGATGAACCTGCACCTTGGGCTGCATTCGATCGCTACGGCAAACATTATTACGATGCCCGTAAAGTGGAGGTTGCCACATTTGGTGGACAAACGATTGCCTATATTGCTTATGCACTTGGCGGTATGGTGGCGGTTGATGTAACGGGCTATAACGACCCTACCACTGGTCCCTACGATCCAGCACTTACTAATCCGTTTGAAAATTTCCTCACAGCTAGTTACATGGGTTATGCGCCAGCCGTACCGGCCAATGGCCCGGGTGTACCAACTGGGGCTTCATCTGCCAGCCTGTTTCCACATTTTGGCTCAGGTATGCTGAAAGAAGCCGGTATCATCGATGTTAAGGTTGATATTGCGGGCAACAGAGTTTTCTTCTCAGATCATTTTGCCGGTCTGGTCGCAATCGGAAATGCTGATAACCCCACTGCCTGGCGTGGCCCTTCTGCTCCGTATGATAATGATACATTGCCTCCGCTCGGTGATCATTGGCCAGACTATGAATTCATTACTTCTTATGACATGACACCACATGATGCGACGGATAATGAATCGTTAGGTGAATGGTTGTATGAGTCACCGACACTGCTGTTGACAGGTGAGGTTAGTGGTCATGGTAATAGCTTTATGTTGATGCCTGCCATGAATGCCACGACTCCAGGGCAGGTGGATGTGGTCATGGCTTCGGGTGGTGGCGGCATCAGTTTTATTGATATTATCAACCTGACACTGCCGACTGATGATGGTTTCGATGTGTTGGTGCACATGGCAACAACCGATGAATTATACCGTGAAGCGGATGGTTCTATAAGTACCAACGGTATTTCAATCGGCCATTCAGCAGGTGTCGCCAGTTATGGCAATCTGTTGTTCCTTGCTGATGGTCCGCATGGCATGTCAGTATGGCAAATAGCCGATGCAGAAAGATGTATTCCTACCGATGATGTTCATCTGTTGGCCAATACCCTGCAGGATGAGTATCCAGTCGATAATGGTACAGAAGTTATCAATCCGACTCCGCATGCCTATGACATCGTACTGGATGAAAGCAAACAGAATGCGTTTGTTATGTCACAAAGCCGTGGTATGCGCCGGGTCAGTCTGGCAGACATGTCTATGGCTGAAGTGCCGGTATTACTCAAGCCGCTATTGAGTGATATTTACGAACACAATCTGGATACCGGCAGTGTTGGTGATCTGAGTATGCAGGATCACGCCTACCAGGTTGCGCTTGATGGCCACCTTGCCTTTGTTGCTGACGGTAGCAATGGTCTCACCGTGTATGATCTGAACAAGGATCCATCCGCTGTGACTGACTATGTTGCCGGCAATATCGGCGGCGATACCCAGGCCAAGCCATCGCTTGGCCATGCCACAGGCGTCGCGCTGTGGAGTGATACCAGCGATGCAAGCAATATCAGGAAGTATGCGTTTGTTGCTGCCGGATATGCCGGCATCGGTGTTGTTGATGTTACTGATGTAGCAAACATGGCGCTGGTTAAGGTTTTTGAGCCTATTAAGATTGAAGAAGAAATTCCTGGTGTATTCAAGTACGGTAAGGCCGACGGTAGGAGCGTTAACGTGAAGGTTGTTGATGCTCATGTCTATTTCACTTACGACAGTTTTGGCATGGTGGTTTATACCATTGCCGACCTGATCAAGCCACTGCCAGTAGGTATGGATCCAAATGATATATGGGAACCAGCCACCATTGGTGAGCGTCCGGAAGCAGTAGCACGTTTCAAATTGCAGGATCCATCTCTTGGTGGTAGCGGAGACTTGGCTGATCTGAGTGGTGGCGCCTTGGGTATGTTTTATCAGGCACTGAATGATAAACATTATTTCTTTGTTGCTTATGGCACGGCCGGTGTCGCAAAAATTGATTGGACTGAAGTGGCAGCGCCATTATTGGTAGACCATGCTGACACTGCGGGTGAGGCAACTGATGTCGAAGTTATTGGTGGTCGCGCCTATGTTGCTGACGGCGGCGGCGGTCTGGTAATCATAAAATAACTAGAAATATAAATAGGATAAAGTTATGAAAAACAAATTTGTTTTTATAGTGCTGGCAAGGACGCTACTTTTTTTTACGAGAGCGGGAATAGCCGATTCCAATGATAAAAACTATTTCGGTATTCAGTACGGCATCGGAAATTATAGCGAAGATGGTATTTCACAGGAGTTTAATCCAACAGCATTAATAGGCCGTTTTGGACACTATTTCCATCCAAGTTTTTCAATTGAAGGTCGTCTTGGGCTTGGGTTACAGGATGATACTCAATTTCTGTCAGAGTTTGGTGTTGATGGATTTGACGCTACACTGGAGCTGGATTCTATCATTGGTGTTTATGGTACCGGACATTTCAATCTGAACGAATCATTTTCGATATATGGTGTACTGGGCGTAAGCAAAGTTAAAGGAACGGCTTCATTACCAAGTATCCCAGCACTGGAATCAACTGAGGCTAATTCAGGGATTTCATATGGTGTTGGAGTAGATATTGGGGTCGGGAATAATATAGCTTTGAATATTGAGTATATGCAGTATCTTGATAAACCTGATTATGACTTTGGTACGATTGGACTGGGAGTGGTCTTCGGCTTTTGATCACTTGGAAAATGTTTGATGTATGCTAGCTTGCTTCTTTTGGAATGGAGAGAAAACTTAATACTGCAAATAATTAAAAAACGGCTCCTTCGGGAGCCGTTTTTGTTTGTGCTAACTGACTGCTGTTGGCCGGTAAGCGACCACTGAATATTCCGAAGTTAATAACCTGCTCAAGGGTCGCGTCGACCAGTTGAAGTCACAGCCCATAGCGGTCGTTCGACAACTATAAAAATTTCTGACACATCCGCTTCTAAACTACTACGTTAAATCCAAAACATTAACATATAATTAAATACCAACATCCTTCTATAAATTGACAAATATCAATTTTTCATTATGGTAATAAAGTTTATAAATAAACCTTATGTAATCATGGTGATGTTCTAGTTATTAAAAAATAATAAATAGTCACAACTACAGCACCTATGCATTATGACTCGCACTGCTTTTAAGTTAAGGAGAATAATATGTGGACAGTCAAGTACAAGCCAAACAATGAGTCTCAACCATGGGCTACCTTGGATAATTACTATAGTAGTGAAGGCGCTATTACCCGTGCCAACTGGGCGTCAGGTGAGTACTTTATTGTGATAGTAACAGACCCTGATGGCAGCGTAATCTGGAGTAATTAACGGAATATTAGCTATTAGCCGGTAAGCGACCACTGGACTGTTTCGCTGTTAAAGACTTACTAAAAGGTCGCTACCCGAAGCGGACGTTCAATATTTGATAGTTTATACAAATATAGAATTATTCCACTATTATTGATTTAGTCGATGATGGATTATTAGTCTTTTCATCTTTTTACTGACAATTGACGTTGGGGCTACTAGCACCCTTGCATGGATTTGCTGGGTGCTTTTTAATGCCAGTTATCGACCCGAAGAGGCGCTCAACTAATGTAAAAAGTTCTTGATGTAATAAGCACAGAGCTTGAAGTTAATTTATATTAAGCATAAATTAGCCTTTCTTTGTAAGGTGAATAAATGAGAAAAAAGGATTGGTATTTATATCAGTCATAGAGAGAAAGTATCATGCAATACTCGAATAAAATCACTCAACTGAAAGCACTAGATAGTATTTGCAATCGGTGCAAAGTAAGAAATCTATGTTCTACCAATATATTAAGTACTAGTGAACGAAAAAAGTTCAGTGATACCACCATACATAATGAAAGGTGGAATCGTGGTCAACACTTATTATTTCCAGGTGACCAACTACGTTTTATTTATATTGTTCATTCTGGTAGTTTTAAGACATATATTACGAATGTAAATGGTGATACACAAATAACTGGTTTTTATTTTCAGGGAGATGTTATAGATTTGAATATCTCCAATCATGCAAAACAAAACTATGGAGCAGTTGCGCTTGAAACTGCTACTGTCTGTAAAATACCATTAACTGAATTTGAGGAGATGATGAAACAATATCCAGCTTTATCTAACGTATTTCTCAAATTAATGAGTAGGGAAATTATACTTAAGCAAAGGATGATGCTTGCTATGGGCAAAATGACCGCAGAACAAAGAGTAGCTGGCTTTCTTGTTCATATGTCTACGGAAAATAAGTCACGAGGCTATTCTCCTGTAATATTTAACTTAAGCATG
>WTCC01000247.1 GCA_013138755.1 Gammaproteobacteria bacterium | reverse complement strand
TTAAAGGTCGACTGGTCATTCAGTTGTCTCAGTATGACGATATTCCATTTGCCACAGTTGAGCCAGGTGAATGTGTTGGTGAAATGTCTATCATAGACAGTCGCATACCATATGAAAAAATAAGTGCATCGGAAGAAACGATGGTGCTCGTGATAGAACGAGAAATCTTGTGGCGTATGATTAGTGCTTCACATGAGATCTCCAGAAATCTACTGTACATTATGTCTGAGCGCGTCCGGTATAGTAATCTTGTTATTGCGGATAGTCTGGAGATGCAACGTAAGTATCAGCGTTATGCAATGACTGATGCGTTAACTGGATTGCATAACCGTGGTTGGCTGGATGATGCATTTGATCGCGAGGTGAAGCGCAGTGAACGTGATCAGTTACCGCTTTCACTTATCATGATCGATATCGATAATTTCAAACAATACAATGATGACTTCGGTCATCTTGCGGGTGATCAGGTGTTGATGACGGTTGCTAAATCAATCCGTAGTCCGTTACGACCCAATGATATGGTGGCGCGGTTCGGTGGTGAGGAATTTGCTGTACTGCTGCCGGAGACCAATGTGGTAAACGCTAAATTTATTGCCGAGCGATTACGAGAAAATGTTGGTAAAGCAGACCTTGGTATGATCAATGAAAAGCAGCTACCTAATGTCACCATTTCGTTGGGGATATCAACCAGAGCTCCTGGAGACACGTTGGATATAATGATTGCTGCTGCAGATGTGGCGATGTATCACGCAAAACATAAGGGCAGAGACCGTGTGGAAGTTGCCGTTAGTGACTCGACTAAAATAAAATGAAGATGTTTAATCCGGTCAGATTTCATCACGCTCAATAATGTCATCTAAAAAATCGTCCAGACCCATAATAGGTGTTGGTGTGCTGGTATGGCGCGACAAGCAATTGTTACTCGGCAAGCGTGTATCGGATGGTCATAGTGTCTGCTGGCAATTTCCGGGCGGACATCTTGAGAATGATGAGACGGTTATCGGGTGTGCTGCGCGAGAAGTCCTGGAAGAAACAGGATTAAAGGTTAAAGCTTTACGCCATCTGAGTTTTACAGATAAAACCTTTCTTGTCGGTTCGCATCAATACATTACACTGTTTGTTTCTTGTGATTATGATTCGGGTGAAGCGCAGGTGCTAGAGCCCGACAAATGTGAAGTTTGGCAGTGGTTTGATTATCGACATCTACCTATGCCACTGTTTCGGCCGATAGAAATTCTAATCGCTCAACAGTCTGAGTCGCATCAACAAGATATTTATGATACTCATAGCGCAGCTCAGATATTGTCGAGTACCTAACGAGTGTTTAAAGATAGAGTGGGTTAGTCAGTCAGGCTCAGCCCTTAAACATGGATAAAAATTAGTTTAATAAACGGCTGAGACCTGTTATTTCAGGCTGTTTGAGCTAATAATAAGTGTAGATAAAGATAAATCTGTTGTGAGCTAACGCCACAATTTCAGTAATGGTTATCAAGGGTGTGAGATGGCTCGTAAAAATAAAGCAGGCATGTCAGAACTATTGGATAGTTCGGCATTTTATGGCGAAAGCGCCGCCTGGTTAGAGTCGTTGTACGAAACCTACTTAAGTGATCCCGGTCAGTTAGACGCAGCATGGCGACAGTATTTCGACGGTCTGCCTGCTATGAAGAAACCCCCGCTTAATGGTAATGCGATTAATGGCAACGGTGCTGCTCACCTGAATATTGAAGTTTCACCTCGAGAAGTTCATAACTATTTTTTAGAATACGCAAAGCAGAAGCACACTCGTGGTTTTGAATCGCGTACCGGGCATGATCATGAGAAAAAACAAGTTCAGGTATTACAGTTAATCAATGCTTATCGATTTCGTGGGCATCAGATTGCTGATCTGAATCCATTGGGCGGTCGCCGAGAAAGCCACGTGGCTGAATTATCATTGGATTATCACGGTCTGTCAGAAGATGACTTTGATCTGGTCTTTGATACGGGGTCGCTCTCAGGTGCAGAAGCACTACCGTTGAGTCAGATATTTCAGATCGTGCAACAGACATATTGTGGTTCGATCGGCTCAGAATACATGCACATTACTGAGACGTCGGAAAAACGCTGGTTGCAAAAACGTCTCGAGACTACACGCGGTCAAGCAAGATTGAATGAAGTTGAGAAGATAAACATCCTTCAGCAATTAACCGATGCGGAAGGATTGGAGCGGTATCTGCATTCAAAATATGTTGGCCAAAAACGTTTCTCTTTAGAAGGTGGTGAGTCTCTAATTCCTTTGCTGGATGAGTTGGTGCAGTTTGCCGGCACACAGAAGATTAAAGAAGTTGTGATCGGTATGGCACATCGTGGACGTCTAAACGTGCTCGTTAACATATTGGGCAAGACACCACATGAATTGTTCAGTGAGTTTGAGGGAACAAAAGAAGTTAGTGAACTGACCGGTGATGTTAAATACCATCTGGGTTTTTCATCAGATATGGATACGCCTGGAGGACCTGTTCATCTAGCGGTTGCCTTCAACCCTTCGCATCTGGAAATTGTTGGGCCTGTTGTTGAAGGTTCTGTCCGCGCCAGACAATGGCGCCGGGGTGACAGGGAAGGTAATGAGGTTATCCCCGTGCAGATTCATGGTGATGCCGCGTTTTCGGGACAAGGTGTCGTCATGGAAACCTTGCAGATGTCTCAATCTCGAGGTTATCTGACGCATGGTACTGTGCATATCATCATCAATAATCAGATTGGTTTTACTACCAGCGCGCAGCATGACGCGAGGTCAACGTATTATTGTACCGACATCGCAAAGATGGTCGGCGCACCGATTTTTCATGTTAATGCGGATGACCCTGAAGCTGTTGTGATGGTGACGCGTATCGCGTTGGAATTTCGTAATAAGTTCAAGAAAGATGTAGTCATCGATATGGTGTGTTACCGCCGGCATGGTCATAACGAGGCGGATGAACCGTCTGCAACGCAGCCGATGATGTACAAAAAGATCCGAGCACTGGAAAGTACTCGAACGCTTTATGCGAAAAAGATTGTTGATGAAAAAGTTTTGACGCAAGAGCAATGTGAAATCATGTCGCACAGCGTGCGCAAGATTTTAGAATCGGGTGAATGTGTGGTGCCGCACAAATTGCCTGAGTTTAAGGCTGATCTATCGACACATGTTAAATGGGGTAAGTATGTTTCTGACTCGATACTGCAAGATGTCGATACCACCGTACCATTAAAAACGCTTCGTGAAGTGGCAGATGCGATGAATCAGGTTCCGCCAGGTTTTCAACTGCAGGCTCGTGTTGAAAAAATCGTTGCTGATAGACATAAGATGACGGCTGGCGCGTTGTCTATCGATTGGGGTTATGCTGAATTATTGGCGTATGGCACATTGCTGATACAGGGTAACTCTGTCCGACTGGCGGGGCAGGATAGCGGGCGAGGAACATTTTTTCATCGACATGCGGTATTACATAATCAACTGGATGGTTCGTCTTATTGCCCGTTAAGAGAATTAGGTAGTGATGCGCATAACTTTAGAGTATTTGATTCACTATTGTCCGAGGCTGCAGTTTTAGCTTTTGAGTATGGGTTTTCGACGACTGAGCCTAAAACTCTTGTACTATGGGAGGCGCAGTTCGGTGATTTTGCCAACGGTGCTCAGGTGGTTATCGATCAGTTTATTTCAGCGGGCGAGCACAAGTGGGGCAAAGCGAGTGGTTTGGTCATGCTGTTGCCGCACGGGTTCGAGGGACAGGGTGCAGAACATTCATCAGCGCGATTAGAACGTTATCTGCAGCTGTGTTCTGTGCATAATATGCAGGTATGCGTGCCGAGTACACCAGCACAGATGTTCCATATGATAAGGAGACAGATGGTTCGTAATTGCCGTAAACCGCTTATCGTCATGACACCAAAAAGTTTATTGCGTCACAAGCTGTGTGTCAGTACATTAGATGATCTAACGCATGGGCAATTCAGCTGGGTTTTACCTGAAGTTGATGAGTTGCAGAATAATGAAGTCAGGCGTGTGGTTATCTGTAGCGGTAAGATTTATTATGAATTACTGGAAGCCAGAAGGCTGGCGCGGATACATGACATTGCGATATTACGCATAGAGCAGATATATCCTTTTCCAGGAGAGCAGTTAGATGCTCTACTTGATCAGTATGCAAATACGAATGAGCTGATATGGTGTCAGGAAGAGCCAAAAAACCAGGGTGCCTGGGATTTTAGTAAACTCCGTATCCCTGCATTTTTAAATCCACGTTGGCAGCTTGGTTATGTTGGCAGGGAGCCATCCTCTGCGCCAGCGGTGGGTTCAGCGAGACTACACGCCATACAGCAGCAGACAATTATTAATAACGCCCTCGATATTAAAGAATAAGAGTATAGATAAGAGCATGAGCATCGAAATAAAAGTACCTGTGTTACCGGAATCTGTTGCTGATGCCGTTATCGCTAACTGGTATAAACAGGTTGGCGAGTCGATCGATGTCGATGAGGTTCTGGTTGATCTCGAAACCGACAAGGTTATTCTGGAAGTGCCAACCATCAAACAGGGAGTGGTGAAAGAAATTTTATTTTCTGTTGGTGATACAGTCACCGCTGGTCAGTTGTTGGCGGTGATTGATAATTCATCATCTGCTGTCGCGTCGAAAACAGTGCAGTCGGATAAGGCTGATGTTGATCAGAGTATAAATAATAGTGTGGTGAGTAAGGAAGTTGCTGCGATGAGCCCGTCTGTAAGAAAAATGGTTGCTGAAAATTCAGTCGATGAACGGCAGTTAGTCGGTAGTGGTAAAGACGGCAGGATAATCAAAAAAGATGTGGAGAAATATCTAGCCGATCTAACTGATAGTGAAGCCGATTCTGCGCCGCCACAACAACAAACAGTAGTGCCAAAGGCAGAAATAAAGCCAATGGCCTCCGGTGAAAGGTTGGAGCGCCGAGTACCGATGACACGATTACGTGCACGTATCGCCGAGCGTCTGCTGCAGTCACAGAGTGAAGCGGCAATTCTGACTACATTTAATGAAGTCAATATGAAACCAGTGATGGAGTTGCGTTCACGATATAAAGAGTCTTTCGAGAAAAGATTTGGTGTGCGTCTCGGGTTTATGTCGTTTTTTGTACAGGTTTGTGTCGAGGCCTTGAAAAGGTTTCCGGAAATTAATGCATCGATCGATGGTGGTGATATTGTTTATCATGGGTTTTATGATATCGGTGTTGCTGTCTCAGGGCCTAATGGTCTGGTAGTGCCCATCGTGCGTGATGCAGATACGCTTTCCATTGCAGAGATTGAACAGTCGATCGTAGATTATGCGAATAAAGCGATGACAAACAGTTTATCTATCGAAGATATCACTGGTGGTACTTTTACTATCTCTAACGGTGGTGTATTTGGTTCAATGTTATCAACACCGATTCTTAATCCTCCACAGAGTGCGATCTTAGGTATGCATAATATTACCGAGCGTGCGATGGTGGTCGATGGCGAAATTATTGTGCTACCGATGATGTATCTTGCTCTATCATATGATCATCGATTAGTTGATGGTAAGAGTGCTGTACAGTTTTTGGTTACTATCAAACAGTTGCTGGAAGATCCTTCACGACTACTGCTGGGTATATAAAGATGTCATTAAACTATGATGTGGTGGTCATCGGTGCAGGACCGGCCGGTTATGTTGCGGCTATTCGTTGTGCGCAATTAGGTCTAAAAACGGTATGTGTTGATGAGTGGCTTAACCATAAAGGCGAGCCATCATTAGGCGGTACCTGTCTGAATGTGGGTTGTATTCCGTCAAAAGCCTTACTTGAATCTTCGCATCTGTATCAGCAGGCAGATAATAACTTTGCTCAGCATGGTATTTCTGTTTCATCGCTAGCGGTGGATGTTGGCACCATGCAGGCTAGAAAATATCAGGTGGTGCAAGAGCTAACGCAAGGTATCCAAGCTTTGTTTAAAGCAAATGGAGTCGATTTGATCCACGGCCGCGCGAAGATCACCACCGAAAATACGATAGAAATTGTGAAACGTAAAACGCGAAAAAAAATTGAAGAGCTAACAGCAGAGCATATTATTATTGCAACGGGCTCATCACCTATCCGTATGCAGCAAGCTATGTTAAAGGATAACTATATTCTTGATTCTGCTGGCGCTCTGGAACTGGATGAGGTGCCGCAGCGCTTGGGTATTATCGGCGCGGGTGCGATCGGGCTCGAGTTGGGTAGTGTATGGTCGAGGCTGGGTTCTCAAGTCGTATTGCTCGAAGCGATGCAAGACTTTTTGCCCATGGTCGATAATAAGCTGGCGACTCTGGCGAAGCGAAGTTTTAAAAAGCAATCATTGGATATCCGTCTAAATTCCAGACTCGTTTCAGCCAAGGT
>WTCC01000108.1 GCA_013138755.1 Gammaproteobacteria bacterium | reverse complement strand
ACCATCGCAGAAGTAAACTTAAGTGATAGCTATCAGGCCGGAATCAACTGGGCGGTAGTGAGTGAAACAGCCATTATAAATGGGGAGACTGTTTTAACTAAGGGTGGTAGACAGAGCGTCATAGGTGGTAATTTAGGTTCCGTACCATTTTTTGAACTAGCGACATCAGGTGTGGTGAACGGTAACCCTTTAAATATAACCTTAAAAGCACTAGAGACATTTGGTGATGTAAAAGTTTTATCTAGTCCAAAAGTGATGGCGTTGAACAACCAGACGGCGATATTAAAGGTGGTCGATAACGAAGTGTATTTCACCACTGATGTCGAGGTTGACTCGGGCTCAGTAAATCAGAACTCTACGACCGTAGTTGATACTGATGTTCATACAGTGCCTATCGGTATCGTAATGGCAGTGACGCCTTTTATCGATGAGAATAGAGAGGTCACATTAAATGTAAGGCCAACGATATCACGGATTATCCGATTCGTGGATGATCCTAATCCGATACTTGCTGAGCAGGGAGTGGTTAGTCAGATACCGGTAATCCAGGTTCGTGAAATTGAGACGATGTTGAAAATTAACGACAAAGAAACCGCTATTATTGGTGGCTTGATGCAAGACCAGATCAATAAAGAAAACCGGGGAGTGCCAATCCTTTCTAGTATCCCAGTCTTAGGTGCCCTATTTTCTTACACTGAAGAAGAATTTGTTAAATCTGAACTGGTCATATTTATACGCCCGGTTGTCATAGATCACGCCAGCCTTGATGGTGACTTGTCAGATTACAAAAAATATTTGTTAGAAGATCTTCAGCAGGAAACCACTAAAAAACTATCTGATCAAGAGTGACTCTAGAAGGTAACGATCATGAGTTTATTATTAGATGCCTTAAAGAAAGCCGCTGATGACAAGGAGAAGAAGTCTAGAGCAGGGTTAGCGTCTCAAGAAGAAGTAAGTCTGTCAGCTGATGATGCTGTCAAGCCATTATCTGAAGCGCCAGATCTACAGCCAGAAAACTTATCAATTGATATTACAGATAAACCAACGGTTGACGATGCAGGTGAAATTGAAGATATAGAGTTAGAAGAATTGAGTCTTGATGAGCTAGATCAAGGTCAGTACGGCGACGAAGACCGTAATGATATGGAAGAGGACAAGCAACAAGACGACGATGCCGTCGTAACGACAGAAGAAAAAAACTATCGCCACGAAGAACGGTCAGATGAAAGTGCATTCGTTATATCTGATGAAGCACTGTCCATGTTGATATATAAAACAAATAAAAATGTTAAGCAGAGTAAACGGGTTCTGATCTCAGGCGTTCTACTTGTTAGTTTTCTTATCCTGATCTCAGGCGGTATTTATTATTATATGGATATGGAAGCTGAAATTGAGATGCTGGAACGAAAACATCAGATTGCTATGCAAACGATGCGTTCTAGAACGAATAAAGAAAAAACGCCGGACAAATCTGAGATTATCCGTAACCTGGTCAGCGATACTGATCTTGAAGAGAAGGTGAAATACGCTAAACAGCATATGGAGAGTGAGCAATCAAAAAAGCAGTTGTCCTCTATTAAGAAACCAGCAAAGAAAAAACAGGTGAATGAAAACAATGAAGTGGCCGGGCTGAGTATAAAGAGAACGAAGAAGGCTGACCCAGTTGGCGAGAAGTTGGATGATGCCTGGCTGGCTTATGAAAATGCGAATTACATCGAAGCAAAACAGTTATATAAAGATGTCCTTCTGTCAGAGAGCAATAATAGGGATGCATTACTTGGTCTAGGTGCGATAGCAGTCTTAGAGAAAGATCAAACGACAGCGAGAAAAGTTTATTTAATATTGTTGGATCTTGACCCCAGAGACCCTGTTGCTACTGCAGCACTAGCTGGTATGCATAATGACCAGTCGACTGCATCATCGGATAAGGAATACCTGATATCGTTACTCGCTAAAAATCCCGAAGCGCCACACCTGAATTTCGCACTGGGAAATGTTTATGCACAGTTAAATAAATGGTCGCAAGCACAGGAATATTATTTTAATGCCTGGCAATACGATAATGGAAATGCTGATTATTTATTTAATCTTGCAGTGAGTATGGATCAGCTGGGCAAACAGAAGCAAGCGGTCGATTTTTATAAGGACAGTCTGCTCAAGGCATCAGATAAGCAAGTTAGTTTTTCACGTGAAGCTGTGCAAAAACGAATAGACGAAATAACCAGGTTGTAGCGTAATGAATGCACAGAATGTGACAGACGTGAAAGAAAAACTTGGACAGCAGCTGCTGGAAAAAGGCTTAATCTCTGTCGACCAGTTGGATATTGCCATTACCGATCAGAAGAAGAATGGTCGTCTACTGGGTGAGATTCTTGTTGGTTTAGGTTTTGTTTCTGAGTCGGTAATGCGTGATGCCTTAAGTCAGGTATTAGGCATTGCCAGTGTAGAGCTTGCTAGTGTTGTGCCTGATAGGGTCGCGTTAGATCTTATCGAGAAAGAAATCGCGCAGCGATATACCATCGTGCCAGTTAGTTTTGATGAGCAGAATATGCGCCTGAATGTCGCGATGAAAAATGCCTCGGATCTAATGATACTTGATCGGGTTCATGCTCTAGTCGGAAGAAAGATCGAACTGATTCCGATGGTTGCTGGTGAGAGTGAAATAAAAAAAGCGATCGATCAGTTCTATGGTTACGAATTATCGGTTGATGGGATACTGCATGAGATAGAAACAGGTGAGCTGGATTATAAAAGCCTTGATGCCACCGAGGATGAATATAGTCAGCCACTGGTAAGGCTAGTAGACGCAATCTTAGCTGATGCGGTAAAGCGGGAGGCATCAGATATTCACTTCGAGCCTGAAGAAGGTTTTTTGCGATTGAGGTATCGAATCGATGGCGTCCTGAGGCAGATTCGTAGTTTGCACAAAGATTATTGGTCAGCCATTGTGGTCCGATTGAAAGTAATGTGTGCGATGAATATTGCAGAGACAAGAATTCCACAGGATGGACGATTGAGTTTACAGGTGCAGGGTCACAGGGTTGATTTTCGTGTGTCGGCCCAACCGACGACACATGGCGAAAATATAGTATTACGTGTACTAGACCGCGCAAAAGGTATCGTGCCGATCGATCAGCTTGGTATACATGAAGACACGCTAAACGAATTGAAGATGATGATGGCCAGGCCAGAGGGTATCATCCTGGTGACTGGCCCAACGGGTAGTGGTAAGACGACGACTCTGTATTCGCTACTTAACTATGTAAAGTCTGAGCAGGTAAACATCATGACGCTGGAGGATCCTGTCGAGTATCCGATGGACATGATCAGGCAGACATCAGTGAACGAAGTGGCGCGTATGGGCTTCGCTAATGGTATCAGGTCTATGATGCGACAGGATCCAGATATTATTCTCGTTGGTGAGATACGAGATGAAGACACGGCTGACATGGCTTTCCGTGCGGCGATGACGGGGCATCAGGTATTGTCGACACTGCACACTAATTCAGCAATTGGCACGTTTCCTCGGCTGTTAGATATCGGTGTATTGCCAGATATTATGACGGGCAATATTATCGGTGTGATAAGTCAGCGCTTGATCAGATTATTATGTCCGCATTGCAAGATAGAGAAAGAACCAAGTGATATAGAAAGTAAGTTATTAGATATCGAAGTCGATAGTAATAAACATAAGATCTATGATGCAGATGGATGTAGTCACTGTGATAACACAGGTTATAAAGGACGCGTTGCAATCATCGAAGCATTAAGAATTAATACCGAGTTGGATGAACAGATTGCAAAAAGAGCAACGCTGGGAGAACTGAAAACGACGGCGAAGCAAACAGGCTATATGACCCTTGCTGACGACGCGGTGCGTTGTGTGCTGGAAGGTAAAACATCAATAACAGAAGTTTCGCGTGTCATTGATCTGACGCAGCGATTGATGTAGTCGTGAAGTAGGACAGCATCGTGCCAGATTATAAATTTAGAACCATAGATTCAAAAGGAAAAATTCGCAGCGATTCGATGGTTGCGAGTAACCCGATGGAGCTGGAAAAGCGTCTGGGCAGCATGGGGTTTGATCTATTAAGTTATAAAGAACAGAGTAAGGTGACGCAGCGTACTCTGCGTAAAAAAACCATCACGAGGCGAGAGTTAATAAACTTCACCTTTCATATCGAGCAGTTAGTCAAGTCGGGCGTGCCATTGATAGACAGTCTGAAAGATATCCGTGACAGTTTAGATTACAGCCATTTTACAGACGTGTTGCAGACAGTCATCGACGATATCGAAGGCGGTAAAACATTATCGTTAGCATTGGCAGAGCATCCTGCAATATTTGACAAAGTTTATGTGACGCTTGTTCGTGTCGGAGAGGAAACCGGGCAACTGTCTGATGTATTGAAAGATCTGGCAGAAACTATCCGTTGGCAGGATGAACTGATAGCGCAGACCAAGAAGATAATGATCTATCCGGCAATCGTTACGGTAATCGTACTGATGGTGGTTTCATTTTTGATGATATACCTTATGCCGCAATTGTTGCCGTTTATTAAAAATATTGGCTCAGAGGTTCCACTGCACACGAGAATACTGATCGACATATCAAATATCTTTGTCGAGTACTGGTATATCGTGTTCAGCTTGCCCGTGGCAATTATTGCAGGGATGAAATTTGCATCAAAAAACAATAGAGAATTCAGGTTTTTTCTGGATGGCATAAAGTTGAGGATATGGTTGTTTGGCCCATTAGTAACGAAGATTAAGCTGGCGCGTTTTGCCAATTACTTTGCCATGATGTATAGCTCAGGTATAACTGTTCTTGATGCATTAAAGATATCAGAAGATATGGTTGATAATATGGTGCTTGAAAAATCGATCAATGAGGCTCGTAATAATATTTCTGAGGGCATTATGATCAGTAAAAGTTTTGAAAAGGTAGGTGTCTTTCCGTCGATGATAGTGCGTATGATCAAGGTGGGAGAAGATACCGGTGCAATGGATGACGCTCTGTTAAACGTGAGTTATTTTTATAATCGAGAGGTGAAGGAATCGATTGAAAAGATAGAGCCCACTATTTTACCCGTCCTGACAATCGTCCTCGGAGGCATCATGATGTGGATCATGATGGCAGTATTGGGACCAGTATATGACGCTGTGGCAGGGGTAAAGCTTTAGTCATGAAGCGTCTATTTTATTTTACTGGTTATCGTCTTAGCGTCCTGCATTGGAAGGGTCGAGCGCTAGTGGGCAGCACTTCTTTTGAACCGACAGCCACAGGCTTGAATAATTTCCGACATTATCTATTACAGACAGGGAGTATCCCTGGTAAATTTCTCGTTGACGTCATAGAAGAAGATTTCAGGAATGAGCGTATACCTCATGTTGGAAGCAAAGACAGAGCAGCCGTAATAAGTCGTTTAATAGACCGTTATTATCGTTCGAGTCAAGACTACTGTTATCACGAATTAATCGGTAGAGAGAAGGAAGGCAGAAGAGACGATATCGTTCTGCTGGGAGCGATGACGAACCCGAAATTGATCCAGTCATGGTTGACCATAATCGATGAATGCGAGGTGCCTTTATCAGGGATATGGACCTTGCCGATAATCAGTAAGAAGATACTGAAGACACTCAATGCGACAAGTGGTGTCGTTCTACTGATCAGCCAACAGGTTAATAGTAATGTTAGGCAGACCTTATTCAGAGACGGAAAACTACTCTCGAGTCGACAGTCAATCATCAACCAGGACAGCAGTGATATATCCTCTATAGGAAAACTTGCAGCACCGGAGGTTACTCGTACGATCGAATTTGTACGCGCGCAAAATCTGGTATCTGTTGATGAAGTAATAAATTTGCATATCATAGGCAGCAGCGAGCAGTTGCAGTCATTACAAGAATCATTCAAATCGACGGATAAAGAACCGGTCGTGATTCATCCAGTGACAGAAATCCACCGTGCTCTGGGTTTAACTGGTGTAGCCGAAAGATTCTCTGATAGTATATTCTCCTGGTTGTGTATAGATCAGGCAATCTCAACAACGCATTATGGAAGCAGTGAGACATTCGTTCGCTACCGCAACAAACTTGTCGCAACTGCATTATATGCAGCGAGTCTTCTCGTGGTGATCACCTCTGTGCTGTTGACGCAATCGAATGTATCCGATGCGATGGAATATGAGAAATCGATATCGTTGTTAAAAAAGGAAGAGAAAAGCTATAAAGCCTTGTATTCAAAAAAATTCAAAGATTTTGAGGAAGTGTTTGAAAATGCCGGGGTGATGAACGCTGCAGTAGATCTGGCAGAACAGATTAAAGTTAACGGCGCAACTTCACCGCTAGATTTCATGATTAGTCTGAGTGAGATATTGTCTCAGGATGCAGCGCACACATTGCATATCGATAAAGTCAGATGGCAAGCGGTTAATATTGAAGATAAGAGTAAAAAGATAAACCAGGCTAATTTTACCAGTGCTGATTCAGTTAAACATGACGTTATCGTTACCGGACGAATTGATGACTCCGAGAATAATTACCGAGCATCGATAGAACACATACAAAGAATCATACAGTATTTAGAAGGCAGCAATCGAGTAGAAAATGTAGAAACATTAACGATGCCGGTAGATTTACGTTCAGAAAGTAAATTTTCAACGGAGTCTGGTGTGGATACAGCAGGAGATAGAAATGAAGGTGTGACAGGCGTATTCTCCTTTAAGATCATCATGAAGGAGCCTGACCATGTTTGATAAGTTGGCGCCTGTTCTGGCGCGTGCACTGGGTGTTTTCACCGTAACACTGATCGTTAGTGTGTTAGTCGTTATCGTCTCGTTTTATTATATGGATGAAATTTATCAAGATAAGCAGTCAGCTGCACGTGCGATGCGTATATGGCAGACGAAAATAAATAACTCAGTGGAAAACAATCAGATCATTGATGAGTTTGAAAGTAATTTTTTGAAATTGGTCAATCAAGGGGTGGTCGGTAGTGAGGACCGTCTGAGCTGGTTTGAAACCATTCAGAACACCGCTAAGAAACGTGGCATGCCCCTGGTGAAATATAGTATCTCCAGTCAGGAGAAACTAACAGAGAAAAATATAAAGCGTAAGTATAAAGGGATCGACGTGTATAAGAGTGTTATGACATTGGATATAACGATGGCACACGAGGGTGATCTATTTGCATTACTCAATGATCTGGAAAAAGCGGATGGCCTGTACACAGTGGATAAATGCAAAATCGAAAAAATCAGTCATAAAATTGTAGATACTGACAATAACATGAAGGCTTACTGTGAGCTCGGCTGGTATACCTTCAGGGGTTCTAAAGCTAAGAAAGGTAGGAAAAATGCAAGTTAAGACATTCATCCTGAGTCTGGTGTGCATCCTGTCCAATAATGCTTTATTTGCAGGATACGATGAGACTGAGCTACAGAAACTGTTTACCGATAAACAACAACGCAGACAGATAGATTCCGCTAGATCAGGTAACTATTCTATTAACGAATCACCACAGACAAACAAGGTGGAAGTGACGGGCTATGTAACTCGTAGTGATGGCAAGAGCGTCGTATGGGTTAATAATAAAAATACCATGGAATCTTCAAGAATGGGTGATGTACGCATACATCAATCGAGTATTGGCAAAGGCAAAAAAGTGACAGTGACTGTGGATGGTAATGCGGTCCGTCTCAAACCTGGTGAAACCTGGTCAGAAGACTCAGGTATCTCAGACGTCATCGATTAATGGTCTAAAGCGGTAAACTCTCATGGTTGCCAGTAGAGCATCAATAAAGGCATTAAAGCAACAGCAGGGTCTGGTTTTGCTGGTGCTGGTTATCATAATCGTACTGGCATTTACTTCGTACACATTTTCTGAAATATCACTTTCAAAGATTAAAGGTGATAGAGACAAGCAAACTTTAGTCAATTTAAAAAAAGCGAAGCAAGCGTTAATAGATTATGCGATAACGTATTCTGATCGCGTCGCTGGAAATGACTATGGCATTTTGCCAAACCCTGAGACGTCTGACATTAGTGGTACGGATGGCAATATGGGGCCTACGGTTGGTGCGAAGTATGTCAATGTAATCGAATGGTTGCCATGGCGTTCACTGGATATGCCAACATTAAAAGATGACTCGGATAGTTGTCTATTCTACGCAGTTAGCGGGATTTACAAAACCGCTGCACGTGCTGATATGGTTAATGAAGATACTACTGGTATGTTCCGAATTAGAAATAGTGGTGGCGCCATAGTGCAAGGCGGTAGTGAAGAAAATCAGGTGGTGGCACTCGTTATTGCCCCAGGCCCCGCATTAACAGGGCAGACACGAAACCCCACGGAGTTATTGTCTAGTTGTGGGCGAGATTACGGAAATGTTCCCGCTTATCTTGAAGGCAATGGTGCTTACAACAATGGTGTTCTAATTGGCACGGCTGATGAGGTAGATGATTTTATTCACGCAACATCGACTTCAAGTACTGAGGCAACACCTTACAATGACCGATTTCTTACCATTAAACGAGAAGAAATTTGGGATGCAATCGTTTCACGTGATGATTTTAAGCTGAAGATGGAAAATCTGACGCGGGGTCTGGCAATGTGTTTGGCAGGGTACGCTAATCTGACGGATAATACGAGTAGACGATTGCCATGGCCGGCGGCTACTGATTTAGGTTTTGGGACATACGACCGTAAAGATTTCAGGGCCAATTCAAATTACGATGATGATGGTGGCTTGTCCGGAGGATATTCAGGCCGATTTCCCTTTAACATCGGCGATTCAAATGATGCTATTAATGCCGGCGCCCTGATCGAAGATGAGTTATTTGAGATTGGAGGTCTGTGTGACAATATAGATTTAGGCGGAGGTGTAATCGTCGACCTGAAAACGACTACTTCTGAATACCGAAAGTTATGGAATAACTGGAAGGACCATTTTTTCTATGTTTTGTCACAAGATTATGAACCTGATAATACTGGCGCTAGTAAGTGTAATGGCGGTGGCGCTAAGTGTATAAAGGTAGAACTGAATACGAGTGGAGTAGAGAACGAATATGCAGCAGCTGTAATCTTCAGCGGCAGTCGTCTTCCCGGTTTTACGCGAAATGATAAAACGGTTTTATCAGAGTATCTGGAAGATGGTAAAACTAGTGTATTTGTCAATGAGGCAGCTGATAAGCAAGGCGATAAAAAATATGATTATACAGATCCGCAGACAGCTGCAGAAAATGACATCATGTATTGTATAGAAGATATTAATAATCTGACAGCCGATCTGACAGTGATCGAATGTATATGAGAGATATGAAAGCATTACACCATAAAGGTTTTACCTTGATCGAGATGGCCGTTGTTTTGGTTATCGTTGGAATATTATTGGGGAGTTTTATCGGCACACTAACCAGTCGGATCAACGTAACCAAAAAAAGTGATGCGATGAATGAGCTTGAAGAAATCAAGCAGAGTATGATGGCGTATGCATTCGTCAATGGTTATTTGCCGTGCCCTGATTGTAGTGCTGTGTCAGGTGCGTGCACAACCGCTTTAGTTGGAGACGGCATTGCAGACCATGACGCAGGTAATAATCGTTGTGTACTCGATGAGGCGTCGGGCAATGTACCATGGGTAACGCTTGGTCTGGGTCGTGGTGATTCATGGAGTAATCATTATCGCTATGCTGTTCAAAACGAATACGCGGATAGCGACCTGGCTTTTGCGTTAGATAGCCCCACAGGCTCTGCATCCATTAAAGAGCCTGATTATGTAGCCGATGCGACGGGCGCAACACCTCATTCTTTAGCAGACAATGTCGTGGCGATTATCTTGTCCCATGGTAGTAATGGTTACGGTGCTATCAATGTGGAGAATATAGCAAACCCGGCGATACCTGTAGCCAATCTAGATGAATTAGAAAACACAGATAATGATGCTGATTATTATATGCGACCAGAAACATCAGCAGAAACATCCATCGCAGGAAAAGAGTTTGACGATATCATTATATGGATATCAGAATACGAACTTAAAGCAAAAATGGTTGAAGCCGGGAAACTACCTTAGGTTTTAGGCGTTAGTATTAAGTCAGGGCGAAACAAACATTTCCATCTGTATTTTCACTGACATTTAATTTAAATCCATAATTATTCGCCAGCTCATGAGACTGGTAAAGACCGATACCAAAGCCATCCTGAGAGGAGACGACCTCTTTGAATAATAGTGGATAGATATCTGGAGTAATGGCGCTGCCAGTATCGCTAACGGATAGTTGTAACCGACCGTTTTTGTCGGACAGTAACACGCTGATTTTAAGCTGGGGTTCCCTGATGCGTTTGCTTCGGGCATTATCAAGTAAGTTTTCGATTACAGTGGTAAAGATATCTAGAGGTATCTCACTGTCTTTGCTGATGGTAGAAGAGAAATTGATGTGTCGATCTGTGTAACGTAGTTGTAGTTTGTTCCACCACTGAAGTAGTGAGCCAGTGGTTGGCGGTACAGTCGCCGCCCTATTTTTTGGTAAACGGAGTTTTTCTAAGGTCGTATTCAACCTCTGGTTCAGTATCGGCATTTGTCTTTTCAGTACATCAATAATTTCTTGCATCTCGGCATCATCATCATTGATAATCTGTGACATTGTTTTTGTCGACTGCAAAATATTTTTAACATCGTGTGTTAGTTTCGATCCTGTTTCGTAGATCGCCTGCATGTGCGCCTGTTTTATTATTTGTTGTTCCTGTAATTTGGCTCGGTAATAAAAAGTTAAAACGCTGAGTTGTAATTTACTGTGAAATGCTAAAGACGGTCCTACAGGTGTGTATGTATGGATGACTAACTTAAGTTTTTTATCTGTTGTCATGACCTGATTAGAAGATTTTTCTCCTTCTAATCCTTTGTCGTGTTCTGTCTGCCATTCGATACCACAAATCCAGTGTTGCTGCATGAGATGACGCAGGCTTGCGGAAAGAAAATTTGCAGAGCTGAGGCTAGTATTAGATTCTAGCGAGGATATATGCGTAAACCATTGTTCAAATGGTCCCCCTATATTTAACAGGTAATTTTCTAATAGTTGAGCGATGCCCTTAAACCCAGCACGGGGCGTCCATAAAAACGAAGTGAGCAGTAGAAATAAGCTCAGCATAATAATGCTGATTGCCAGTGACTCTACGTAGGCCTGTTTTGCGGTCAAACTGATGAGCACGCTGCTCATGCATAAAAATATCACCAGTAGTACGATCAGGAAGCCGCGAATAAAATCGACTTGCTTCGATGTTGACCCACGCGAAGGTATAAATAACAGAATCAAAGGCGTCAGCAGAAGTGCAGTGTTAAAGATTGTTTTCAGCGATGAAGAGATAGCCACCAGATCGAATAGTTCTGGGGTTGTGATTAAGATGAGTTCGAGAAACAGGACGATAACAGCGAGTCCGTATGCAGCACGCGCTAATCCACGGGCGAAGATATGCCCCGTCAGTAGCGTTAGTAGTAGTAAAGTCCAGAAAGCATTTAACCAGGGGTTGAACCAGTAGATAAAAGCAAATATTGCTAATAACAGAACAACGACCTGTTTAGCACTAAAAGATGACTGTGGTTTGATGACCGGTTGCCACAATAAGAAAAAACCAAAGTGAGCAACTAAAAAACTTTTAGCGATGGTGTCATTATCACCCAGCAGCGTCGCCGCAAGTAACCCGAATAACATCAGACCCAATAAGCGGTGTTCGTTATCTTGTAGTAGTTGCTTGTTCGTGGACATTAGTGATAATTACTTTAATAATTTGTAAGATTGTAGAACAAGGTTCGTGCCTTTGTATCAATAGTCGCTATAATCAATATCAAGTTATTTCTACCAGGTATAGATGCTAACAAACATGTCTTCTCAAGTTTTGACAATCGCCAGATTCACTATCATCGAATCACTAAGAAATAGATTCTTGTTATTATCATTTTTGGTTATTGCGATAAGTTTTTCTCTGGTCGAATTTATCGGCGATCTGGCGATTGCGGAACACAGAGTAACTCAGGTGGCCATCCTCGCTGCCTTTTTAAGGATGAGTGCTGTTGTCATCATCACCTTATTTGTGGTTTCCAGTACGGTACGGGAACTACAGGACAAAACACTGGAAATGATCCTGGCGATGCCGATAAGGCGGGGCAGTTATTATCTGGGGAAGTTGATCGGTTATTTCTACATCGCGGCTCTGGTGTCGGTTATTTTCGCTGTTCTATTGTTACTTTATGCCGATCCGGAACAGGTGGTTATCTGGACGATCTCTCTGTTTTTTGAACTGGTTTTAGTCGTTGCTTTAAGCTTAGTGATGCTGTTTACCTTCAATCAGGTGCCATCAGCATTAACCGCTGTTTTTATTATCTATGGTGCATCACGTATCGTAACGTCGATATTTCTCATGTCCAAATTTCCTATTATCGCGCACACATCGGCAGCGCAAAAGTTTATGGATGGTATCATCGAAATGCTCACGTGGCTGTTACCTGATTTACACCGTTATACGCAGACTGAGTGGTTAACTTATAATACGGCTGAATGGAGTGCATTATTGCCTTTGTTGGGACAGACGATAATCTATCTGGTGTTTTTGTCTTTCATTGCTCTTTTTGATTTTTATAGAAAAAATTTCTAGAGATCTAATGTTTAATTATTACCATTACATCTATAAAGACAGACCCGTTCAGGATGTTCCCAACGGGATAAAAATCGCCCTCGTAGCTGC
Source organism: Gammaproteobacteria bacterium (assembly GCA_013138755.1). GTDB lineage: Bacteria > Pseudomonadota > Gammaproteobacteria > SZUA-229 > SZUA-229. Next base: position 2,100 of record WTCC01000108.1, on the reverse strand, counting down.
CCTTTTCTTGCAGTTGCTATGGCATAGCCTGCAGGAGCCAATCATCGCTAAAGCTGAAGACCTGGCACCGCCCTTATCTACGCGTACCTATGTAATGAGTTCATTAGGTGAACCCATAGCCGTATCAAAATTTTTAAATCTGTGGTTGCAGGCATTTGATAATCAACCGGGTGCGAGTATCTCATTTCATCAGCTTAACTACACACGATTGACGCAATGGTTAGATACAATTCTAGAGCTTGACCCTCGTGGTTACTACCCGATGCTGGTTGCCGCCAGAGTGTACGGCAGTATTAACGATGCAGAAAAGAAGCAGATTATGATGGATTATATCTTTTATAAATTTAATGAAAATCCAGATAAATACTGGCGCTGGTTAGCTCATGTTGTCATCATGGCTAAACACGAACTCAAGGATCTGGATCTAGCCCTAAAATATGCCAATGCACTTTCCGAGAAGGCAACGGGTGAAAATGTTCCTTATTGGGCAAAAGATATGAAGATTATCGTGTTAGAAGATATGGGTGAGCTTGAAGCGGCGAAAATACTGGTGGGAGCCTTGATCGAGAGTAAAGAAATAACCGATCCGTACGAATTAAACTTCCTGACGCACAAAATAGCCGTTTTAGAAGAGAAATCGTTAAAAAAACAACAAAGTGTTGAAAAATAGACACATTTTTATATAAAAAACTCGGTATTTTTACTGCAAACCCTTATTTTATGCGCTATATAATATTGGTATAGTAATTGCTGTATTAATAATAAAAATAATGCAATTTAAACTGAGATTAACGCTATGAGTAAAATAATGAAACGAAATGTGCGAAGCATGCCAGCGATGGCGACGAATAAAAAACAGGGTGGTTTTACTTTAATTGAGATTGCTATTGTATTAGTTATCATCGGTCTATTGCTGGGTGGTGTACTTAAGGGCCAGGAGCTGATTAATACAGCACGAGTTCGTGCGTTAAATAACTCAGTAGATGGTATCACTGCAGCCTGGTTTAGTTTTCAGGATAGGTACCGGGCGTTTCCAGGTGACTACCTGGATGCAAAGTCGAAAATTAATTTGCCTGGTGCACTAGCCGGTGGTGATGGTAATGGTCTGGTAGACGATGAAGATGAGCGGGGTCGAGTCTGGACGCATCTCGAAGCAGCAGGTTACATCACTGGTGGTTACTCAGGTGCCGCAGTAACCGCTGGAAGTGAATATGATTGTGCGGCCACCATATGCCCTGATAATGGTTTTGGTACTGGCATGAGTATCTTTCATGGTACTGAAACACAGTCTGGTACAGTTGACGCCCACGAGTTGATTACGGGTCAGGGTATCCCGGTAGAAGTTATTGCTGAGCTTGACCGAAAGATTGATGATGATGCCCCCAACACAGGTGTTATGCAGTCAGGTGATGACGCTGCATTCACCAGTACGTGTGTAACTGGTACGGCTTCTACAGATTCCTATGATTTACAAAACCCTAGTGACAATTGTGCAGCGGTATTTAGAAATTTCTAGATTTTAATACTGCTATAGATAGTTACAAAAAAGAGTCCATCAGGGCTCTTTTTTATTTCAAGAGATGATGATGAGCAGTAGAATGCAATAATGATTATAAAATGCGAAAAAGTTGTTAAGCGTTATGCGAACAAATTAGTATTGGACGAGGTTGAGCTAGGCGTAAAGCAGGGCGAGTTTTTTGGTCTTGTCGGCATGAACGGCAGTGGTAAATCGACTCTGATAAAGTCCATTCTTGGCCTGATCGGTATCGATGCCGGAAGAATTACCATACACGGTCATTCGCATAGGCATGTAGCATCACGTAATAATATTGCTTATCTTCCGGATCGATTTTCTCCGCCGGCACATCTTAGGGGCTATGATTTTATACAGTATATGTTGCGTCTTCATGGTAATGACTGCGACCAGCAAAAGATAGACAGTGTTCTCGATGAACTGGAACTGGATAAGAAGGTTTTGCGAGGGTCTGTTAACAAGTTATCAAAAGGCATGACGCAGAAGCTAGGGCTTGCATCTTGTCTGCTCAGTGGAAAATCATTATTGATTCTGGATGAACCAATGAGTGGTCTGGATCCACGGGC
>WTCC01000288.1 GCA_013138755.1 Gammaproteobacteria bacterium | reverse complement strand
CAATTAACCGGGGCAGCTTCAGATAAAATGGTAGAACTTATTTCTCAAGTCGATGGTGAAATTGCTGGCATTCGTGTTTATTCTCAGGCTGGTGGTTGCAGCGGTATGAGCTTTGGCATGACGTTTTCTGAACGCGTGGAAGAAAACGATTTAGTCCGTGAGAGTGCGGGTTTTAAGGTAATTGTTGCTGCAGATACGATTGACCATATTCGCGGCACTGAAATTGATTACGTTGACAGTGGCAACGGACAACCTTCTTTTGTTTTTAATAATGTTCCAGAGCCAGTTAGTGCCGGCGGTTGTGGCTCCTGCGGCTCTCAAGGTAGCTGCGGTTAAATAAAAATGCCGGCGCTCCCGGAATTTTTATTTACTGCTGTGGATATGGTTAACGATATTTTAACCAGGTACTTCTCAACAAAAAAATCACCTAAAATAAATTATCACGAGCACAGCGATTTTTTTGATTAAGCTTTAAAAAAGCACTTACGACCCCATATTTAACAAAACAACTAAAGCACAGGTACCACTATGAAACGGATAATGTTATTTATCATGACCAATATCGCCATAATGCTTGTATTAAGCATTACGTTAAGGCTTTTAGGCGTTGATAGCATCCTGGCTGAAAATGGCTCTGACCTTAATATTCAAGCTTTAGTCATACTTTCTGGTGTGATTGGTTTTGGCGGTTCATTTATATCTCTGCTCATGTCGAAGTGGATGGCAAAACGCATGACCGGTGCAGTTGTTATCACCAACCCATCGACCAATATCGAAAAATGGCTAATTAACACGGTTGAGAAGCAGGCCGGAATTGTCGGCATAAAAATGCCTGAAGTAGCGATTTTCCCATCACCCGCTATGAATGCTTTTGCAACCGGCGCAAGCAAAAATAATTCTCTGATGGCTGTATCTCAGGGACTACTGGATAATATGACACAGGGAGAAGTTGAGGCTGTCGTCGGTCATGAGATGAGTCACATCGCCAATGGTGATATGGTGACATTAACGCTTATTCAAGGTGTCGTTAACACCTTCGTTGTATTTTTATCTCGTATCATCGGCCACGTTGTCGATCGCGTTATCTTAAAAAACAATCAAGGCCATGGTATCGGTTATTTTGTTACCGTTATAGTGGCACAGGTGGTGCTATCGATACTTGCTTCGACCATCGTTATGTATTTTTCAAGAAAGCGTGAATTTATTGCTGATACTGGCGGAGCAGATTTGGCGGGGCATCAGAATATGATTAATGCCCTCAAGCGTCTGGGACAAGTAGAACCCGAAGCCTTGCCAGAACAGATGGCAGCATTCGGCATCAACGACAAAGGCGGTATCATGGCCCTGTTCTCATCGCATCCACCGATCGAAGACAGAATAGCAGCGTTAGAAAAACGCGCCTTAACTCGCTCTTAAACTAAGTTAAACCATAAGATAAGCGAGCAACAGTAATTTTAGCTACGCCTCAATAGCTCGGGTAAAAAATACTCACTGACCAATAAAGGCTTACCCGACACACGAAACACTGAACGCCTCCCCCAGATAACATCATTACCTTTCGTATACTGATTGGCGTCATGTGTTGCTGGCAACATCGCCACTTCTACTGACTCTCGTCGCATCGTCCTATCTGCAAACAACATTGCACCTAATGGCCGATTACCCATGTTCGCATATCTTCGCTGCGCGCCTTGTATCGTCGTCACCGGAATGACCGTTCTTGCAAAAACCAGAGGCTCGCCTTCACAACACAACAATACTTGCCTGACTAAGGCAGCACGTACGTTCTTCACTGCCATCGCCGATGCTTCAGCTGAATCTAGTTTTTGATACTGCTGCGATATCACTTGTACCGAAAAGTCACTGCCACACAGACCCACGAGCCTCGACGTTAATGACGAAGCATCAAATAACCAGGTTAATAAGTCAGGGTCTATTGAGTGATTAAAAAGTTGATGACGCCGGTACCAGCGTTGCTTTGACTTCACAGTAGCGTATACACATTGAAAGACAGGGGAGGTATTTTAACGCGAAATACGATCTTGAAATACAGCCTTAGCCATGAATAATGACAAATAAATCCTGAGTTAGATCAACCACCGCTTTAGTATAGAAGCCAACTCATCACGCCTTACCGGCTTACCGATATAATCATCCATGCCCACTTCAAGGCAACGTTCTCGATCACCCGACATTACATTCGCAGTCATCGCAACGATTGGCAGTGGCTGCTTATTTAATGCCTTGATATTCAACTGTCGAATCTCGCGTGTTGCATCAAAGCCATCCATCTCAGGCATCTGACAGTCCATTAACACCAGATCAAAAGACTGATTCTTTAACTGTTTTATCGCCTCTATTCCGTTATTAGCAAGTGACGGCTTCAACCCAACCTTCTCTAGCATTTTCTGTGCGACCATCAAGTTGATCGGGTTATCTTCAACCAGCAAAACTTTTGCATCAAACTGCAGGTTGTTATAATCCACAACGACGTCCTTCGTTGATTCTGTTTTCTTGTCAGTGCATTTAAAGTTAGCAGTAAACCAAAACTCCGAGCCTTCACCTTCTACGCTGTTAACACCTAGTAGACCTCCCATTAGATCCACCAGTTGACTAACGATTGCCAACCCCAAACCTGTGCCACCATATATTCTGGTTGTAGAACCATCAGCTTGCGTAAAAGCATTAAACAAGGTATCCAATGCTGATTGCGGAATCCCTATTCCTGTATCACTAACCGTAACTTTTAGATTAACACTGTCTGAATCCTTGTCGACCACATCGATACAGACCTTAACTTCTCCCTGCTTGGTGAACTTCAGCGCATTAGACACCAGATTCACGATAACCTGACGTAGGCGTGTAGGATCACCCAACAGATATTCCGGCAGTGCGTCATCGACTTGCAATGACAAAGAAACACTCTGTTGCTCGGCTTTCAGCGAATGCAAGACAACGATGTCGTTTGCTACTTCTTTAAAATTAAACGCAATATTTTCAAAACTGAGCTTACCCGCCTCAATCTTTGACAAGTCCAGAATGTCATTCAGAATTGCCAGCAGAGCATCAGCTGACTTATACGCCGTAGCAACAAAACTTTCCTGTTCGCCATCCAATTTAGTATCTTCCAGCAACTGCAGAGTTCCGATTACACCATTCATTGGCGTACGAATTTCATGACTCATATTAGCTAAAAATTCGCCTTTAGCCTGACTCATCTGCTCGGCTTTTTCTTTAGCCTGATTCAACTCCAACTGAATCTTTTTACCGTGCAGTATCTCGTCCTTCAGATTCGTGTTCAACTGTTCGAGATTAACGCTCGCATTCATAATATCTTCAATCAACGCTTCATTTTTATATGACAGTTCTAATTCAGCAACAGATGACTGATACATGCGATACACTGCCATCACCATCACGCCAAGAAAGAAACCTGTCATTGCAGACAACGCATAATAGACTTCACCACCGATGGTGAGCAGACGGATTATCAATGGCAGTAATACACAGCCAACATAGCCATAATAAACCCAGGCTACTGAAGAATAAGCAACACCAGAAGCTGAAACCCCAACCAGAATAAATGCCAACACAATCTGATGTAGTTCGTTAAACGGAAACATCAAAATCGAAGTAACACCCCAACCTGCCCCGGTTAAAAATACAGAGATAAGGTACCAGCGCCGGATGATAAATTTATCGATGGGCAGCTTACTTTCATCAGAATACAACTTGAAGTAATGCGAGGAGAAACGATAGAAGAACAACAGTGACATTGCACCAAGCCAGACACTTAAGACCTCATGCGGCAACTTATCCCATATCAGACCTACCCATATGATAGCCATGGCGATGCCTGCCAGATTACTAAATCCTGAACCTGTTATTAAGCGCGTAATCTGAGTTTGTAAAATACGTTCATCTTGCCGACCAACGGGCTGTGTATATATTTCACTTGCACTGACTACTGAAGTTTCTGCTTTTGCAATCATTCTATTATTTCTAAAAAAGACACCTTAAAAATAGTCTATTCAAGGGGTAAAAGCCAGAAATAAGGAGAACTCTATAGGAAGGAAAATCTAAACATTCACAAAACGATCTGCTTTACCAAGCCACCGCCTGACGATAGGTTTAACCGATTGTGGATGACGCGTAATGATATGCTGAGCAGCTGCTTTAACATCTGAAAACCAGTACTCATCACGAACGATGTCAGCTATGCGCATCTGCATCAACCCAGTCTGCTTAGTGCCAAGAACCTCACCAGGACCACGCAGCTCCAAATCCTTCTGCGCTACCTTAAAACCATCATTGGTTTCCCTTAGTATACTCATGCGTTGCTTACCGGCTTCAGAAAGTGGCGCCTGATACATTAATACACAAGCACTCTGTTTGTCGCCGCGACCGACACGTCCTCGCAACTGATGCAATTGCGCCAGACCAAGACGCTCTGCATTTTCTATCACCATCAATGAAGCATTAGGCACATCCACGCCCACTTCGATAACAGTAGTGGCTATCAATAGGTCGATCTCTTTATTTTTAAAACGCTCTACTATTAACAACTTATCTTGCTGCTTCATGCGACCATGAACCAGACCAACGCGCACATTGACGAGCTCTTCCGTTAGCTGCTGGGCTGTCACTTCGGCCGCCTGACATTGCAGAACATCCGACTCTTCTACCAGAGTGCAAACCCAATAAGCCTGCTCACCCTTTTCACAGGACTTTTCTATCCGCTGAATAACTTCTTCTCTACGCGCTGTGGAAACGACTACGGTCGTGACTGGCTTTCTTCCTTTTGGCAACTCATCGATCACCGAATAATCCAGATCAGCATAAGCGGTCATCGCCAGACTTCTCGGGATAGGTGTCGCTGTCATGATCAACTGATGCGGTATAAAATGTTTTCCTGCACCTGCAGACCCGTTATCAGCCTGTCCCTTTTCAAACAGCGCCAATCGCTGATGCACGCCAAAACGATGCTGCTCATCAACGACCAATAAGATTAACTGCTTAAACTTCACATGCTCTTGAAACAGCGCATGCGTGCCAATTATGATCTGCCTTTCAGCTGTACTAATTTTTTCTAATTTCTGTTGACGATTTTTACCCTTGTCTTTTCCTGTTAATGACAGACAGATATCTTCGCCAAACCATTGGCTGAAATTTACAAAATGCTGCTCAGCCAATATCTCGGTCGGTGCCATAATCGCAATCTGATGACCCGTTTTTATCACCGCCATTGCAGCAGCAGCTGCGACGACCGTCTTACCCGAACCCACATCGCCCTGTACCAGCCGTAACATCGGGTGTTCATTGTTTATATCAGAATAGATCTCCGCAATAACTTTCTGCTGCGCCTGCGTTAGTTCGAACGACAATCCACTGGTAAATTTGGCGTACTCAGTTCTGCTAACTGAAATTTTTTTTGCTCTGGTTTTTTTTATCTTATGACGAGCCTGTAACAGACTGAGTTGATGCGCCAGCAGCTCTTCAAACAATAACCTCTGCTGCGCCTTAGTCTTGCACTCGTTGAGCGCTATCACATCTGCATTCTTATCTGGACGATGAACATCAGATAGCGCTGCCATCAAGTCAGGAAACTGATGTTTCTGCCTAACTTGCTCTGGTAACCAGTCGATCAAACAACCTTGATTAATCTTCGCTAATACCTGATCAGAAATCTTTTTGAGCATCGTCTGATGAACGCCCTCGGTCTTCGGGTATACCGGTGTTAATGACTGCTCGATATCAGTATCGTGCTGCTGAATAACTTTATATTCGGGATGAATCATCTCGAAACGATTTGCACCACGCCTCACCTCAGCAAAACAACGCAGACGCTGACCAATCGAAAGATTACTCTGTTGAGCTTTATTAAAATGAAAAAAACGTAAGACGATAGCGCCTGTATCATCAGAGAGATAACACAGCAAACTGCGGCGGCCACGACCAGCAAATTTTATCTCACTATGATCGATCACTCCTTCGACCAATACTTGCTGACCGATCTGCAATGAACCGAGTGCAGTAAGTTTCGTCCTGTCTTCATAACGCATCGGCAGATGAAACAGAACATCCTGAACGTTATAGATTTCTAGCCGTTTCAGTTTTTCTGCAACAGCAGGGCCCACACCTTTAAGGCTCTGCACCGACTCATATTCAAAACTGTCAGTGCTTTTATTTTCCATTTACAGCTCTACCATGCCAGCTTATAAAATAAATCCTACAACTCCATCACGCCATCCATTTCCACACCAGCGTCTTTTGGCAGTGCTGACACACCGATAGCCGCACGCGCAGGATAGGGTTGCTGGAAGTATTCAGCCATCACTTCATTGACCTGGGGAAAGTTGGATAGATCAGTAAGAAAAATATTAAGCTTAACGATATCGGAAAGGTCGCCGCCTGCAGCATTAGTCACCGCTAGAAGATTTTTAAATACGCGATGTATCTGCTTTTTGATATCACCATCGACCATTTCCATGGTTTCTGGCACCAACGGAATCTGCCCGGATAAATAAACCGTCGTCCCTATTTTCACTGCCTGCGAATAGGTACCAATTGCCTGTGGCGCCTTATCGGTAGAAATTATTTCTTTCGTCATATTTATCACTTTATAGTTTTTATAATCTTATACTCGTATTACAAACGATGGATGCTCATCACATGGGTAATCCGCCGCAAGCGGCGCATCAACATCGCCAGATGTTTTCTATTGCTAACTTTAATCGAATACAACAGATTCATCGAGAAACCATCACGATCTTCCATTTCGACATTTTCGATATCGACATTACAATCTGATATGACGGTCGCCGTTCTCGCCAGCAGACCTGACTTGTTTTCGATCTCTAATTTTACGACACAATTAAAATCACCAGTCGCATCCTCCGCCCAATTCACATCGATATACTTATCAGGGTCTGTACGTTTGCTGACCGCTTCAAGGTTCTTGCACGTTTCACGATGCACCACGATACCTCGACCCTTGCTTAGTTTCGCCACGATCTGATCACCGGGGATGGGCGAACAACAGCGACCATATGAAACCACCATGCCTTCGGTACCACTGATCGCTAACGCTGACTGCGATTTCATCTCCTTGGTTTCTTCAGAGTCACCATCCGATGTTCGCTCTGGTACCAATCGCCTGACCACGAGACTCGGAGGTCGGTTGCCCAGACCAACATCTTCCAGCAAATCACTTACTTCACTGAAGCCATATTCTTTTAACACCGTTGCTATATTCTCGGGCTTAACATCGTCTAATCGCATGCCAAGAGGTTTCAAGCAACGCTCTAACAGACGCCGACCCTGTGACATAGCCTCATCAGCCCGCATGTTTTTCAGGTAGTTTCTAATATTACTTCTGGCTTTAGCAGTAACTACATAGTTCAACCACGCAGCATTAGGACGAGAGCTGGGCGAGGTTACAATTTCTACGGTCTGACCACTGTATAATGGTGTATTCAATGGCGCAAAACTATGGTCAAGTTTTGCTGCAACGCAGCGATTACCGACATCGGTATGTACCGCATAAGCAAAATCGACCGGTGTCGAATTCCTCGGTAGCTTCATGATGTCACCATCAGGCGTGTAGACATAAACCTCATCATGAAACAGATCAACTTTAACGTTTTCCAGGAATTCTAATGAGTCACCGGCAGACTGCTGCATCTCTAAAATACCAGTCAGCCAATCACGAGCCCTGGCATGCGCTGCAACCTCACCGGTCTCATCCGGTGACTTATACAACCAGTGTGCCGCAATACCACTCTCTGCAAATTTGTCCATATCATCCGTTCTTATCTGAACTTCCATCGGAATGCCATGAGGACCATACAATGCTGTATGCAATGATTGATAGCCGTTGCTTTTTGGAATGGCAATGTAATCTTTAAAACGACCGGGAATCGGCTTAAATAAATTATGTACTATGCCTAATACACGATAACAATCATCAACAGAATCAACCAGCACACGAAGAGCATACACATCAAGAATCTTGCTAAACGGCAGACGCTTGTCACGCATTTTATTGTAGACACTGAACAGATGTTTTTTGCGTGACGTGATCGTAGCATCAAGCGACATCTCTACCAGCCTGGAGGACAGCGCCTGGTTAATCTTGTCGATCAACTCCTTACGATGGCCACTGGCACCACTCACCGCACTTTCCAGCACCAGATAACGTCGTGGATGAATAGCTTTAAAAACGAGATTTTCCAACTCATGCCTGATGGTATAGATACCCAGGCGATTGGCGATAGGAATATAGATGTCCAGAGTTTCTTGCGCGATGCGACGGCGTTTTGCAGGATTAAGAGCACCGAGTGTTCTCATGTTATGTAGACGATCAGCCAGCTTGATCATGATGACTCGGATATCTTTCGCCATCGCCAACAAAACTTTTTGGATGTTCTCTGCCTGTTGCTCTATCTTATTTTTAAATTTGATGTGAGTTAATTTACTGACGCCATCGACCAGGTGAGCGACGTCTTCACCAAATTCTTTTTCGATTAATTTTCGTGTTGCTGGCGTGTCTTCTAATACATCATGCAAGATCGAAGCAATAATGCTCTTAACGTCCATATGCATTTCTGCAAGGATACGGGCAACCGCTATGGGATGATAGATATAGGGTTCGCCTGATACACGCAACTGCCCTTCATGCGCCTGCGCACCAAAGAGATAAGCTCGATACACTTCTTTTACATGATCCTGATCCATATATTGTGAGAGCAGATCACACAGATCAGAGATTAAAAAACGCTCATCAATTATCGGCTCAACACCATCATGCAATGTATTTTTACTCATCGGCTTAACAGCTTAACTCGACCAAAAATAATGGGCGCACCAAACACAAATCATATGTGTCTGGTACGCCCATCATTAAGCTCAAAATTTGCCTTAAAGCAGTCGTCTTAAAGATTTTCTTTAAGACTTTCCTGAAGCGTGCTCTCTAACGCAGCAGACAGATCACCTTCGATCATTGCTTCGATATCGTCCATTGGTGTCTCTTCAGGTGCTTCCAGAATTGCTTTATTGATTAAATTCTCTGCAATTTCACGCAATGCCAACACGGTTGGTTTATCATTATCTACTGGCACTAATGCTTCAGCACCCATTGCTAGTTGACGAGCACGCTGTGCTGCGATAAGCACTAGCTCAAATCGATTTTCTACGTTATCGAGGCAATCTTCTACTGTTAGACGTGCCATAAATATATTCTCCAGATTACTCTTTAAATATTGAGTGTCTCACACAAAGTATCTTTTTCGCCATGTCGGCGTTAAAAGTGGTCTCAAAATGCTCATTTACTATACGTAAACTGCGCTTCTTCGACAACTTTTGCCTTGTCATGGCAAAAAATCTACGTCGTGCAAAACACTCATGTTAATAATTCTTTCAGCAATTCCGCATGCTCTTCCTGTTGATACTCTATCAACATGCGATTACCCATGATTATAGCGATTAAATTTTCTTTCGCTGTTTCAAATTCATCGTTGATGACCAGATAGTCAAATTCAACGTAATGCGACATTTCACTAACGGCTTCACGCATACGACGATTTATAATTTCGTCATCGTCCTGCCCTCTGGACGTTAATCGCTCACGTAGAGCAGATGCTGAAGGTGGCGCTATGTATATTGTACTGCAGTCTGGTACCAACTGTCTGATCTGTCGCGCGCCCTGCCAGTCTATCTCCAGAATCACATCCACACCACTATGCAATTGCTGCTCCACATGCTGTTGCGAAGTACCATACATATTACCAAAAACAGTGGCATGCTCAAAAAACTCAGCAGCTTCCACCATTTTTTCAAATTTCGCTGTGTCGACAAAATGGTAATTTACGCCATCGACTTCGCCCTCGCGAGGCGCACGCGTGGTGTGCGAGACCGAAACCTCAACACCAGAAATCTGCTCTAACAATGCGCTGACTAAGCTAGTCTTACCCGCACCGGAAGCGGCGGAAATTACGTAAAGCCTGCCTTTTGTCAACGCGATATCCTGTATAAATGAGAAAGACTAATCAAGATGAGTATTCTATCAAGTTTTGATAGCAAAACGCTATAAAACAACTTGCCGCGAAGAATACAGAGATTTGTAGGGCGGGCATTGTCCGCCATTTATGCCATTGATTCGCTGCTATTCTAACAGGAATAAAGCACAATACTCAGAAGTCGCTACAGGATTAAGACGTTCGATTGACTGAAAGACGAGCGATAGACTCCAGTATCGCTTTATTCTCAGAATCTGGCAGGCAAGCCAGCTCAGCAATGGCCAGTTCTGCTTGTTGTTGTGCCATTTTTTCGGTGTAAGCCAAAGCACCTGTCTGTTCAATAATGGACTGCACTTCATCAATTTTATCATAGCCGCCTTGCTCAATAGCCGCTCTTATAAGTGCCGCCTGTTCAGGCGTACCTTGTTTAATTGCATAGATCAGCGGCAATGTGGGCTTACCCTCTGCCAGATCATCCCCCACATTTTTACCCATCTGTTCACTGCTAGAGGAATAATCCATGACATCATCAATCAATTGAAACGCAGTGCCCAGATAACGACCGTAAGCCGCCATGGCCTGCACTTCTTTTTCTTCACGCTGACACAGCACCGCACCTAATTGAGTAGCCGCTTCAAATAATTTAGCGGTTTTACAATGAATAACCTCCAGATATTTCTCTTCACTGGTCTCTGCATCGTGAATATTCATTAGCTGCATCACCTCACCCTCAGCGATGACATTGGTAGTGGTCGCCAATATCTGCATGACGCGCATATCATCGACATCAATCATCATCTCGAAAGCGCGGGAATAGAGAAAGTCTCCAACCAGCACGCTAGCTGCGTTACCAAACAGCGCATTAGCAGTCTCATTACCACGACGCAGATCCGACTCATCCACTACATCATCGTGCAATAACGTCGCAGTGTGGATAAATTCGATGATTGCCGCGATCAAATAATGCATATCTCCTTGATAGTCAAATACTTTTGCTGAAAGCAGGGCAATCAAAGGGCGCAGGCGTTTACCGCCAGAATTAACGATATAGTGGCTGAGTTGATTAACCAAAGCGACATCAGAACTTAAACGCTGGTGAATCACCTTATCGACTGCCTGCATATCAGACTGGCAAAAAGCCATTACACCATCAAAACTCAGTTGTTGATCGGTTTGTTGCTGGGACTCTGCTGGGATTCTTACTTCTGACAAAATAGTTCCGCTGAATATCGCATATAAATTAGAATGCGAATCCTATGTAGTCATTGCCTGCGGGTCAAGCAATTCAATGAATACTTTATCGCATATGTAAGGTATACCCAAGACAAAAATAAGCGGCTTTAAGTGGTATATTCTGCCGTTTTAGGCTTGTCAGGGTGCTAGCAACAACGTATAATTTGCGCCCTTTCTGTCACGAATTTTGGAGAAACACCCATGTACGCTGTAATCAGTACTGGTGGCAAACAATATAAACTAGCTCAGGGCGACGTATGCCGCATTGAGAAACTGGACGCTGAAGAAGGTGCTACTGTCGAAATCGACAAAGTCCTTATGATTGCTGACGGTGACAACATCAACATCGGCACGCCTTTTGTTGATGGCGGCAAAGTCACTGCAACAGTTAAAGCTCATGGTCGCGCTAAAAAAGTTGAGATCATGAAGTTCAGACGTCGTAAACATCATCAAAAGAGAACTGGTCATCGTCAGTATTACACTGAAATCGAAGTGACTGGTATTTCTGCGTAACTCTACTATTTAAAGAGTCTTTTTAGAGGAATAGAACAATGGCACATAAGAAAGCAGCCGGTAGTACCAAAAACGGACGCGATTCCCAGTCGAAACGACTTGGTGTTAAAAAATTCGGCGGTGAAGTTGTATTAGCTGGCAACATCCTGGTTCGTCAACGTGGCACAAAATTCCACGCAGGCGATAACGTAGGCATGGGTCGCGACCACACATTGTTTGCGAAAGCAGACGGCAACGTGATTTTTGAAACTCGTGGCCCACTCAACCGCAAAACCATAAGTGTGATAGAAGCGGGCGTGACTCCAGCAAGTTAATAGCTGAACACACCATTGCGGTTAAGAAAAAGCCCCGCACGGGGCTTTTTTTATGCCTACATGGATGTAGGTAAGGGGCGCGAGCAGGAGCGGAAGCTTTGCCCACGGATGGGCCGACAGATATTTGCTCCTGCAATATCTGCACTTCCACCATCCGTGGTGGTCGTATATCGCAAGGAGCCAGCGACCCACAAGGATGTGGGAAGGTAGAGTAACGCAGGAGCAGTTACCGAGATGGCGGTGCGAATATGCCTACAGGGAAACATGTAACAAGCTAAATCCTTGCATAAGATAAAATCTTATGCGAAATTCATAAAAATATTGTTGCCACTCAAACAGTACAGCAATAATTAAAGAGCAAAAAAGAATGCGTTTTGTCGATGAAGCAACGATTAGTGTAATAGCCGGCGATGGTGGCACCGGCGTGGTCAGCTTTCGTCGAGAAAAATATATTCAATTTGGCGGACCTGACGGTGGTGATGGTGGTGACGGTGGTAGCGTTTACCTGATCGGTGATCACGACAACAATACGCTTGCCGATTTTCGCCACGTCCGCACGTATACTGCTGATTCTGGTATCCGTGGTGGTGGAGCCCAAATGACTGGTAGAGGCGGCGACGATTTGTATGTCCCGGTCCCTATCGGCACTTTAATCTATGATGATGATATTGATGACCTTATCGGCGATATCACTAAACATGGCCAAAAAATTAAAGTCGCACAAGGCGGTTTTCATGGCTTAGGCAACATGCGTTATAAGAGCTCAGTCAATCAAGCGCCTAGAAAATGCACACCGGGCTCGCCAGGCGAACGACGAAACCTTCGTCTTGAGTTAAAAGTACTAGCTGATGTCGGTCTGTTAGGTATGCCCAATGCCGGTAAGTCTACTTTCATTCGTTCCGTTTCAGCCGCTCGGCCTAAAGTTGCAAACTACCCGTTTACCACCCTGTTCCCTAACCTGGGCGTAGTACGAGTTGGCATGAACCAGAGTTTTGTTATAGCAGACATACCTGGCATCATCGAAGGTGCTTCAGAAGGCGCAGGATTAGGAATACAGTTCTTAAAACATTTATCGCGCACACAGATGCTACTGCACATCATCGACATGCAACCCTATGACGGCAGCGACCCTGTTGATGAGGCCATTACCATTGTTAAGGAATTAAGCAGTTTCAGCCCCGAACTCGCTGAAAAACCACGTTGGCTGGTACTAAACAAATCAGACCTGCTAGATGACGACGAATTAAAAGCCAAACAGGATGACATAGTCCAAAGACTGAACTGGAAAGGACCGGTATACACTATCTCTGCTATAAGTAAAAAAGGCACAGAAAATCTTGCCTTCGACATCATGAAACAACTCGAGATCGACAAAGAGCTTTCCCGTGAACAGGAAGCAGGTACTGCACAAACCGAAAATCCGATAGAACCTAACGATGACTACTCGCCAATTAACAACTCGTAAAGCTGTTACCGAATCTAAACGTTGGGTCATTAAGATTGGCAGCTCACTAATCACTAATGATGGTCAGGGACTTAACAGCCAGGCGATTCAATCATGGGCGGAACAGATTGCGGCTCTTCGCGCCAGCGGAAAAGAAGTATTACTCGTCTCCTCAGGCGCTGTTGCCGAAGGCATGGCTCGCATCGGCTGGAAAAAACGCCCACATGCTTTACACGAATTACAAGCAGCGGCCGCTCTTGGCCAGATGGGATTGATTCAGCAATTTGAAAGCTGCTTCAAAAAACACGACATACATACCGCTCAAGTATTACTGACTCATGAAGATTTAAGTGATCGTCAGCGTTACCTCAATGCGCGAAGCACACTGAAAACATTATTATCGCTAGGCGCTATTCCAATCATTAATGAGAATGATACCGTCGCAACAGAAGAAATTCGATTTGGCGATAACGATACACTCGGCGCTTTAGTCAGTAATCTGGTTGAAGCAGACACCCTGGTCATATTGACTGACCAACAAGGTCTCTTTGATAAAGATCCTCGCCATAATGATGATGCGAAATTGATCAGCGAATCAAGCGTCAGTAATAGTGAATTACTGGACATGGCTGGCGATAGTGGTGATTTAGGTCAGGGCGGAATGCGAACCAAGATTACTGCTGCGCAACGTGCGGCACGTTCTGGAGCTAACACGATAATTGCATCGGGATCCGTAGACGATGTTCTAAAGAAAATCGCCAAAGGTGAAGCAATTGGTACTCTGCTTGTCGCAGATGATGAACCGATGACCGCCCGTAAACAATGGCTAGCAAACCAGCTAAAGATTTCAGGCAAGTTATTTCTTGATGCAGGCGCCAGCAAAGCTATTTTAAAATCAGGCGTAAGTCTTTTAGCTGTTGGTATCAATAAAGTCGAGGGTGATTTCCAACGCGGCGAAGTCGTTAGCTGTATCAGCGATGACGGTATCGAAATCGCTCGCGGTCTAATAAATTATGACTCGAAAGAAAGTCAGAGCATCAAAGGTAAAACCAGCGAAAAGTTTGAAGATATCCTGGGCTACATCGATGAGGCCGAATTGATACACCGCGACAATCTTGCTCTTCTATAATTTTATCTAATATTTGCTAATAGCACGAAAAAAGAGCCGCACAAAGCGGCTCTTTTTATCTATTTATGAAAATAAAAATTCACAAATTATAATGTTTCACGACCAGGACCAAGCAATGGACATAAGAAAAAGTGGTCACCTTCATTCATGACACCATCACCTGTTACATCAACCCACCAGCGTCCACCAAGATGACCAACTTCACCTGGACCATACTGCGTCATCAGACCATCTTCACCGGGGATTAACTGCTGAAAGTTACCTTTCATTGGTAACGGATCAGCCACAACAATTGAGTCATAGTACAGATCTTGTGAAATAACAAATACAGTTGGACCAGTACCACGGCCCGTCTCACGCTCATTTTTTGCAAACGCTGAACTACTAGCTAACAATGCTGTAGCTATTAATACAGAACCTAATACTTTTAATGTTTTCATTTTACTATTCTCCTTTTTTCATTTGGGAGCTTAGTATCACAAGTGAGGTTCACGCTAACCTCCCGAAAACATCACAAGTTTGTAACAAATAGATTATTTAAAAAGAAGACTTGGTCGTTAACTGAAATGAAAAAGTGGTGCCTTGATTAATCTTGGAGCGAACTTTAATGGCACTACCATGCAGCTCCAGGATACGTTTTACTATCGCGAGCCCAAGACCAGAATTCTTATTACCGGTTCGATTTATGTCCTGTTGATAAAAGCGCTCAAAAATTCGTGAGACATCCTCAACTGGAATACCGCAACCAGTATCCGCCACGCGAACAATGACGTTGCCAGAGTCAACATCCACACTGATACTTATTCGCCCGCCATCAGGCGTATGCCGCAAACCATTTTCAATCAAATTTTCTAACACTCGCTGCATCATTGCGATGTCGCCATAAATCAACGGTGCATGCGGGTTCAAATTCGCCTGTAACTGAACGGACTTCTGCTGAGCACGCAACATATAAGATTGGGTAACATCCTGCACCAGCTCCCCCATCGAGAATGGTTCAGAGTAAACCACAGATTCACAAGAATCTAACCGCGCTAATTCAAACAACTGCTCAACTAATTTGCCCAGATGTTTACTATGGCTCAACGCTGTTTCAAGATACTCTCTCTGTTCGTCAGACGAGAGGCTTTTATCTTTTAACAACAAGGTTTCCAGGTAACCTCGCATAGTAGTCAATGGCGTACGCAGATCATGTGAGATGTTTGCAACCATCTCACGGCGCATTCCGTCAGTGCGCTGCAGTTCATGTATCTGCTGATTAATCTTCTCCGCCATAACATTAAACTGAGCACCTAATGCATCGACTTCATCTTTACTCTTTCCACTGGTAGGAAAACGTATCGATGAGCTACCATCATTACTTTTACCGGCATAATCGCGCATAACATTTCCGAGTAAACGCAAACGTCTGGTCTGCAAACCAAAAATGATTAACCCACTCAGCAATGCTGCCACTAATGCCACCATTAACACCCGCAGCGATGAATCAAATATGTAACTTCCTCCAAGCATCTGCACTACATCATCATACTGCTCACTACCTAATACGATATATAAGTACCCTTGCAACCCATCTTTATTTGTTATTTTTGCCGCAGAAAAAACCTTTTGACTGCTTGCATTTCGTGGGTCGTCGCCTTTAAGCGGGTAGATAACTTCATCAGAAAAAAACTGTTGCAGTGGCTGCAGACTTACTCTGTCTCTTTTTATTTTTCCTTCAGGTGCGTTATACCCCATAACCACACCTTGCTTATCGAGTAGATATAGCTCGATACTGGGATTAATAATCATCAAATCATGAAATAAGGAATCAGAGACAGCATAATTTACCATCTGATTCTTAATCAGCTCTTGCTCCGCAACGATATGTTCGGCCAGAGTACTATTTAATTTTTGCGCTACCTCTTGCTGATATTGCAAACTTGATTGCCCTATTAATTGCACAAGAATTAAACCGACAAGGCAGAGCAATATAAATAAGGTAAGCGCCAGACGACTGTACAGTGTACGAAAAATCACTAGGCCGCCTCTTGCAGCTCATGTGAAAATTTATAACCGACACCCCAGACGGTGATGACATACTGAGGTTTTGCCGGATCGGTTTCAATCTTTGCTCGCAGACGATTAATGTGTGAATTCACGGTATGCTCATAGCCATCATGGCCATATCCCCATACGTTGCTAAGGAGCTGTGAGCGGGTATAAACACGACCAGGGTTATTTGCAAAATGCCATAACAGGTCAAATTCTTTGGCCGTCAGCTCGATACTTTCATCACCCAACAACACCTGACGCATTTCCGGATCGACACACAACTCACCAAATTGTATTTTTTCAGATGAGATTACTTTTGCAGAATTTTGATATTGCTCTGATCGACGCAGAATCGCATTCACCCTGGCAACCAACTCAGGCACACTGAAAGGCTTAGTCAGATAATCATCCGCACCGACTTCGAGGCCCAGCACTCTATCCAACTCAGAAGTCTTAGCTGTCAGCATCAACACGGGCGTATAATTTTTTTCATTACGCATCGTCCGACAGATATCCATACCATCCATACCTGGCAACATAAGGTCTAACACGACTAATTGATAATTACCCGTCAATGCCATCTGCAAACCTTTATTACCATTTGCAGCATGGTCAACCTGCATATTTTTGCCACGCAGGTTGACCATCACTAAATTAGCGATATCAGTATTATCTTCAATGACCAGTATTTTTTTTTGCATAGGTAGTTCGACAGCAGACAATAACGAATGTTCTCAACAACTAAAGTAGAACTTTAGATTAGCATCCAGATATCACAGATGTGTCACGCCCAATAAAAAAGCCACGCTGTTAGCCAGCGTGGCTTTTTTTGCTAAACGACAACTAAAACTTATGCCATTGCGCGAATATTGGTATTCATACGACTCTTGGTACGTGCCGCCTTATTTGCATGTATCAAACCTTTACCGGCAACACGGTCGATCACGGGGCAAGCTTCTTTATACGCCGTTTCTGCCGCTGCTTTATCGCCAGCATCAATTGCAGCCACTACTCGTTTAATATAAGTACGCATCATTGAACGAACACCTACATTACGTGAACGATGAATTTCTGCCTGTCTTGCGCGTTTTTTTGCTGATGCTGTGTTTGCCACTATCGTAAAACCGTCTTGGAAAAAAGAGGGCGTAGGATGCCCGTTTTT
>WTCC01000281.1 GCA_013138755.1 Gammaproteobacteria bacterium | reverse complement strand
ATTAATATCGTGGCTAAAGACTCTAATCTGGAATTTGTTCCAGCTGAGAGAGTTGAGCTGGTCAGTTAAAGCATATAGTTAAAATGTATAAAGCGGGATGAGTGGCAAATACGCTACTTCATCCCGTTTTTTATTCTTGTTAGTGCTTTAAAGAGTGAGTCCGATCTGATGCTCTGAGATCATGAATTTGTTCATTGATGTCTTTAGGTTTATCGAGGTAAAAACCCTGCGCATAATCAATGCCGATTTCTTTTAGTTGGTTTAATGTGAACACATTCTCTACGTGTTTCGCAATAATCTCGATATTCATTACTTTGCCGATCTGGTTGATGGCCGCTACCATCGCTTTATCCGCCGTGTTATGAGACATGTTTTTGATAATCTTGCCGTCAATTTTCAGATAATCAACGGGCATGTTTTTTAAATACGAGAATGAAGATATTCCTGCGCCAAAATCATCGAGTGCAAATTTAATATTGTATCTGCGAAGCTTGGCGATGACATCAGCTGTTTGATTTATATTTTTTACCGCTTTAGTTTCTGAAATTTCTAAACAGACAGCATCGTAAACGATGTTATATTTTTTGTATTGTTGAATAACATAATCTGAAAAGCCGCTGTTCGCTAGAGAGTTTGCCGATATGTTAATAAATAGCCGGACGTCACAATCAGGGATGGCGTTGTATAATTTCGACAGATGCTTAAACGTTTGATCTATTACCCAGCGATCAACATCTTTCATCAGATTGAAGCGCTCAGCCGTAGGTATGCAATAACCAGGTGAGACAAACGTGCCATTCTGACTATCATTTAAACGCAATAATACTTCGTACATGGCAGGAGTATGTTCAGTCTGAATATTTTCGATAGCCTGCAGATAGAGTGAAAAGTGTTTGCTGGTTTCGGTATTGTTGATGCCTGCAACCCAGCTTAGTTCTTTCTGCAGCCGCAGGGCTCGATCGTCGGTTAGTCCGTGCACCTGTACTTGTCCACGCCCCATGTCTTTGGCTGCGTAGCAGGCGATATCGGCTTGTGATAGTGCTTTTTCGATACTATCAGTGTCTTTGGTGATCATGACCATACCGATGCTCACGCCGATATGAAATTTCCTATCTTCCCATCTGAACTCATAATTTTTTATTAGACTGACAACGCCTTCGGCTAGCTCGATAGCTTTATCTAACGAACAACCTTCGAATAGTAGTCCGAACTCATCTCCACCGATACGGGCGAGGGTGTCGTGGCTGCGAATATTGCTCTTGATAATCTTGGTGATCTGAATCAGTAGTGCATCGCCTGCTTTATGGCCGCAGCTGTCGTTGATTATTTTGAATTTATCCAGATCAAGAAAACATAGGGCATGATTTTCATTATTATCGGTAGCGGTTTTAAAAGCTTCATTCAATCGATGATTAAATTCTTTTCGATTAGCCAGTTTGGTTAATTCGTCATGCGTAGCTTGAAAATGTATCTCAGAATTTTTCTTTGATGTTTCTCTGATGACTAATTGAGCGATAAACACTGCAACGAAGAAGGCGGCCAATGAAAGCAATAAAACAATACTGCGAACGGTTTCCTGATAGCTTATGGTGTTGTTAACCGTGGAGCGGGCGATAGCTTCTTGCAATGTAACAAGCTGCGTTAAACCCGCTAGCATATTGCGTCTAGCCTCATTGGCGATACGCATGTCGTTTTTGATATCTTCCAACGGAGCGTTGGACAGCAGGTTATCTGCGGCAGTGTCATTGGCAGCTTTTGCTCTGCGTGTCTGTTTCATTAATTGGTCGAGCAGTTTTGCTTCTCGAGCGCTCATGTGGAACGAGTAAAGAATGTCGCGGGAGTTTTTGTAATTAAGAGCGTGTCTAGCTATCTCTAATCTGAGTTCGTCGCGCTCAAAATAATCATCTGTCAGATACATCTTGTAGAGGGTATCTCCACGCAAACGGATATAGTCCCGCATGGAATTTGCGGTAGAAATTTTGGTATTGGTCTCATCGAGCAACGTACTGGTCTGCTCGGTAATAGTGTTCATCTGTGATAACGAGATAAAACTGATCAGTCCCATGAGCGCAAGAACGCCCGTAAAGCCTAATCCGATGGTTAATTTTATGGGGTCTCTGCTCATGTCCTGATGATTTTTTTCCGTTTTTTGGTATTCGTGATGTAAGTGTGAATTCTTGTATGCTGCCTAAGAATATAGTCCAAAATCCCAGTTTTTTAGTGTTTTAACGCCAGATTTACACAGATTTTTATGTCGGTTAACCGATATTGTTAGTGTAGGAATATCAGCATGATAGCGTGGATTTTAGGTGTTTTACTTGCTGTCGTTTCCTGCTCTGGCAAGGATATTATCGAGTTGCCGGTGACTGAGAAGTCGCTTGAGAAAGGCGAACAGGTAGGTAGGAAAGGTGACGTAATAGCGGGGTTTCGGCGTTGAGGCTTCAAGCGCATGAATGACGCGTTTGAGTACAGCCTCTGGCGGCAGGGTGAACGGTACGGCGGGTCCTTGTTTATTGAGCCGTTCGAGTACACCTAAATATTTTTGGTGGTGGATACTGTTTTCGATATCGATGTGTTGTTTGAGCTCTTTCACTGCATTGGCTCTGAACTGGCTGCTGATGGGGCCTGGCTCTATCAGGCTGATGTAGATATTGGTGTTTTTTAGTTCGAGGCGCAGAGTATCACTTAAGCCTTCGATTGCGTATTTACTGGCATTGTATGCTCCTCGGAATGGCATCGAGACAAATCCTAAGACCGAACTATTTTGGATAATGCGGCCAAACCCTTGTTTACGCATAATAGGGATAGCCAGATTTGTGAGTTCTAACCAGCCAAATACATTGGTTTCAAACTGATATTTTAAATTTTCACGGCTCAGGTCTTCAACAGCACCAGGGAGTCCAAAAGCGCCATTATTAAACAGGGCGTACAATTTTCCATTAGTCAGTTCGATAGTCCTCTGAAATGCTCGCTGGATGGAGCCGCTGTCTGCCAGGTCTAATTGCAGGCTTTCAAAACCTTCGTTAATAAGCTGTTCAACACTTTCTTTTCGTCTTGCAGTGGCGATGACACGATAGCCGCGTTTTTTCAGCCCTTTGGCAACACAGTAACCAATGCCAGTAGAGCAGCCAGTGATAAGGATGGATTTTTGCTGATTTGCGGAAGATTCGCCCATCTCGATAGCTTAGCGCAAAACTGTACTCTTTTTAGGAGTTGATGCTTTTATGTATCGGCATATATAATTGCCAGTTTTCCATCATCGCTACCGAATGTATCTATCGGTACTAATCGGACAGGTTTGTTATGCCATTTTATGAATATCAGTGCGCAAAATGTGGGCACGAAGAAGAAGTTTTGCAAAAAATTAGCGACAAACCGCTAAAAAAATGCCCTGAGTGTGGCAGATCGGCCATGAAAAAGATGGTGTCGGCAGCGGCCTTTCGGTTGAAAGGTAGTGGCTGGTATGAAACCGATTTTAAGTCAGGTAATAAAAAGAACGTTGCTGGTGACGCCAAAGCAGAGAAAAAGCCCAAAGAGAAGACTTCTGGAGAGGTTAAAGCGTCGACTGCCAATAAATCTTCAGGTGGTACAACAAAGGCGAAAAAGGTTAAAAGTTAAACCCGAGGGCACCTGAAATACGGTAGAATTGCCTCCCCTAATTAATTGATAATATTACTTAATTGTAATCGGAAGCATTTGTTGATTAAGCAGATACTTTCTACAACAACACTGGACTAATACATGCGCAGTCATTATTGCGGAGCAGTAACCGAAGAATTACTAGATCAAGAAGTCACCTTATGTGGCTGGGTTAATCGTCGTCGAGATCATGGCGGTGTTATCTTTATTGATCTGCGTGATCGTGAAGGATTGGTGCAGGTCGTGTTTGACCCGGATAGGGCTGAGATTTTTGAGATAGCCGAGCATGTGCGTAACGAATACGTGTTACGCATGACGGGCCGTGTTCGTCTGCGTCCTGAAGGCACTGCAAACCCTGAGCTGACGTCAGGAAAGATTGAGATTCTTGGCCTGGAACTCGAAGTGTTAAATGCTTCTGAAACACCGCCATTTCAGCTTGATGACACAGGTGTACATGATGACCTGCGTCTGCAATATCGTTATATCGATCTTCGTCGCGATGAGATGAAGGACCGTATGCGCATGCGTAGCCAGGTAACAAGTTATATCCGTAAACATCTGGAAGATGAAGGGTACTGGGATATTGAAACACCGATGTTGACCAAGGCAACACCTGAGGGCGCGCGTGATTATCTGGTGCCTTCGCGTACCCATCAGGGCAATTTTTTCGCCTTGCCTCAGTCACCGCAGCTATTCAAACAGCTACTGATGATGTCCGGTATGGATCGTTATTATCAGATTGTGCGTTGTTTCCGAGATGAGGATTTACGTGCTGATCGCCAACCCGAATTCACTCAGATAGACATCGAAACGACCTTCATGGATGAAAATGCCGTGATGGAATCGATGGAAGGCTTGATACGTGGTCTGTTTAAATCAGTCCTTGATGTCGACCTGCCGAATCCGTTCCCACGCATGGATCATAGTGAAGCGATGTTACGATTTGGTTCAGACAAACCGGATATGCGTATCCCGCTGGAATTAGTTGATTTAGCCGATGTCATGAAAGACGTTGAATTTAAAGTGTTTTCTGGCCCAGCTAACGATCCAGATGGTCGCATCGTGGTATTGCGTGCACCGGGTGGCGCTAAACTTTCTCGTAAACAGATTGATCAATACACAGAATACGTCGGGCGCTATGGCGCCAAAGGCCTGGCTTGGATAAAAGTAAACGATGTAGCAGATGGGCGTGATGGTCTGCAATCGCCTATCGTAAAATTCTTACCAGATGACGTGTTAACTGCCATCATCGAAAAGACAGGAACTGAGTCTGGCGATATATTATTCTTTGGCGCAGGTGATACCAATACGGTCAATGAATCGATCGGTGCATTACGCGTTAAATTGGGACATGATCTCGATCTGGTTGAGGATTCATGGCAGCCATTGTTCGTGGTTAACTTCCCGATGTTTGAGAAAAATAGCCAGGGTGACTGGACTTCGTTACATCATCCATTCACTGCGCCATCGGTTGATTCGGCTGAAGAATTAAAGGCCAATCCAGGTGAAGTGCTCTCACGTGCATACGATATGGTGCTGAACGGCACCGAGTTAGGTGGTGGTTCAGAGCGTATCTATAAGATGGATATGCAAAAAGCCGTGTTTGATATCCTGGGCATCTCCGCTGAAGAAGCAGAAGAAAAATTTGGTTTCTTGTTAACAGCGCTTAAATACGGTTGTCCACCGCATGCGGGTTTGGCTTTTGGTCTTGATCGTTTAGTCATGCTAATGTCCGGTGCAAGTTCTATCCGTGATGTGATGGCATTCCCTAAAACACAGTCTGCAGCTTGCCTGTTAACTTCCGCACCAGCAGAAGTTTCGAGCAAGCAGTTGCGTGAGCTGAACCTTAAGTTACGTAAAGTAGTCAAAGAAGAGACTGATAACTAATTACTGACCTTAATGATATGAGTGCGCAGGCAATACAACCTTATACCTTACTCGACGATGAAGATTGTGAAGCACGTATCTTGCGCGCGCGCGAAACATTGGGTGAGCGGCTGGTTATATTGGGTCACCACTACCAGCGTGATGAGGTTTTTCGGCATGCTGATTTTACCGGTGATTCATTAAAGCTGTCACGTCAGGCGGCGGCATCAGAAGCAGATTACATCGTCTTTTGTGGCGTACACTTCATGGCTGAAGTTGCCGATATCTTGTCACGTCCAGAGCAGGTTTCGATATTGCCTGATATGTCAGCTGGCTGTTCGATGGCCGACATGGCTAATTTAAAAAATGTTGAACGTGCATGGCAGGAACTATCAGAAATTTTAGATGTAGAAGAAACCATTACACCGGTTACCTATATAAATTCGGCTGCCGATCTAAAAGGTTTCTGTGGTGAGCATGGCGGTATCGTCTGTACTTCTACCAATGCTCGTCATGTGTTGGAATGGAGTTTTAATCAAAAAGAAAAAGTGTTGTTTTTCCCCGATCAACATCTCGGCCGAAACACTGCTTACACGATGGATATAGCACTCGATGAGATGGTGGTATGGGACTATGATAAACCACGTGGTGGTTTAAGCGTAGCGCAGATCAAAAAGGCAAAAATAATTTTATGGAAAGGTTTTTGTTCGGTCCATCAGATGTTCCAGCCGGAACAGATCGATAACTTTAAGCAAAAATACCCAGAAACCAAGATTATTTCTCATCCTGAAAGCCCATTTGAAGTCTGTCAGAAATCTGATTACATTGGTTCGACAGAATACATAATAAAAACCATTGCTGACGCTGAACCCGGTACACGCTGGTTGGTAGCAACAGAGTTAAATCTGGTTAATCGGCTGCATGATCAGTTTAAACATCAAGGTAAAAATGTTCATTTCATGTCGCCCAATGTGTGCATGTGCTCAACTATGTTTCGAATTGACCCGCAGCATATGGCGTGGGTGTTGGAAAATCTGGTTGATGGTCATGTGGTTAATCAGATCAGTGTGCCGACTGATGTCGCGGTACAGGCAAAACTGGCGCTTGCTCGTATGCTGGATGTCTCACCTTAATACCTACCGGCATAGCAATGCGTGAAGCTATCGTATTAGTGCATGGCTTGTGGAGCGTGGGCAGTGTCGACCTGATAAAACTCCGGAAACACTTCAGTAAAGCCGGTTATGAATGCCACACGTTTAATTATCATGTCTGGGGTAAACCACCTGCAGACATCGCTGTAAAACTTCACCAGTTTATCGAAAAAAT
This sequence comes from Gammaproteobacteria bacterium, assembly GCA_013138755.1. Lineage (GTDB taxonomy): Bacteria > Pseudomonadota > Gammaproteobacteria > SZUA-229 > SZUA-229. The sequence continues at coordinate 2,435 of WTCC01000281.1, read as the reverse complement.
TGATGCCCCTATCGTCAATATAGTGGCGCACAGTTTTGGCGGTATTATTACTATGCACTTATTTGATCAGTTTCCTTTTGCTAAGAAAGGTCGTGTGGTCTTGATGGCGTCACCAGTTAACGGCAGTGCTGTCGGTAAGCGTATTCGTGCTAATCCTGTGACTCGATGGATGCTTGGGCAGAGCCACGTTAATGGCTTGTCAGGTGATGTACCCGAGTGGAAGGGCTGGCAAGATATCGGTGTAATTGCGGGTGATATACCGATCGGTATTGGTTTGATTACAGGTGGCCCAGATCTGCCGCATGATGGTACTGTTTCTGTGGAAGAGACAGAGCTTAAAGGTGCAACCGACGCAGTCATTATGCGAGTGAGTCACTCGGGTATGCTGATGTCGACACCAGTGGCGGAACAGGTGGTCATATTTTTACGCACGGGGATGTTCGATCAAGAGACTACCACGCCATTGCTGGATGCTGAGCCGGCTTGACCTGTTTCTACCATTCCGGCGCATTTTTAGTCTGAATTTATGGTTTATTCCTGCGTTTTCATGTCAATACAACTAGGTCAAAATCCTTAGCCGATAGCCTCTTGCGATGGTAGACTCTAGCCAAGTTAAATATAATAAAAACGCTAAGTTAAGTGCCTCAAAAAACACGTATTATTGGAATAGACCCTGGTTCTCGCTGTACTGGTTATGGTGTGATTGATAGTGATGGTTTTCGGCATGATTATGTCGCCAGTGGTTTCGTGAAAATTAAAGGTGAGGAGTTACCCGAGCGCCTGGGTATGATTTTCACTGAAATTGGCGGCATTATAGAAAAATGGCAGCCACAGACCATGGGTGTGGAAAAGGTCTTTGTAAGTAAAAATATCGATTCAGCGCTTAAGCTCAGCCAGGCGAGAGCGGCTGCTATCTGTTCAGGTATTAATGCGCAGCTGGACGTAGGTGAATACACGCCACGGGCGATTAAAAAAGCGGTGGTAGGTAGTGGTTCGGCAGAAAAACAGCAGATTCAACAGATGATGAAGATATTGCTAAAGCTCGATTTTGATCCGCAAAATGATGAGGCAGATGGCCTGGCGATAGCGATTTGTCATGCTAATCATATGCATGTAAAAGCTTTGGGTATCGCAACAAAAGTTCGAGGTGGTCGATGGAGATGATAAGACGGTGATTGGGCAATTAAAAGGTTTTTTGCTGGAGAAGCAACCTCCAGCGCTATTGATCGATGTGCAGGGAGTGGGCTATGAGCTCGAAGCGTCGATGTCGACTTTTTATAATTTACCAGAGTGTGGTGAAGAGATAATTCTGCATACGCACATGGTGGTGCGTGAAGACGCACAGCTTTTGTATGGTTTCATATCATTGGCGGAACGGCTGATGTTTCGTACCCTGATAAAAATTAGTGGCGTCGGGCCAAAGCTGGCGTTAACTATCCTCTCGGGCATGAGCGCTGAAGATTTCTCACGATGCATTTTGGAAGGTGACAGTAAATCACTGACTCAGTTACCGGGTGTCGGTAAGAAAACAGCAGAACGTCTAGTGGTGGAATTGAAAGATCGGCTGGAGAAAGCTGATTCAATCAAACTGCCGGGTGTAGCTGCAGAAATGAAAAAACCAGACCACCCGGTAAACGATGCAGTCAGTGCTTTAATTTCTCTGGGGTATAAAGCGCAGCAAGCTAGTCAGATGGTGCGTGTGCTTGATGTGGACGACAAATCGACTGAGGAAATTATTCGAGCCGCCTTGCAAGGTGGCGCCTAGGGGTATGCCTGTATGAGCGAAAATCCAGTATTGTCGGCAGAAAGTGTAGAAGGTGAAGTCGCTATCGATAGAGCGATTCGACCGCAGTATCTCAAAGACTATCAAGGGCAGCCTGCTGTCACGGAACAATTGGAAATCTTTATTCCCGCGGCACAAGGGCGTAACGAAGCATTAGACCATATACTATTTTTTGGTCCGCCAGGATTAGGTAAAACGACGTTAGCACATATCGTCGCTAACGAAATGGGCGCCACATTGCATTCAACCTCCGGTCCGGTTTTAGAGAAACAGGGAGATCTTGCTGCATTATTGACTAATCTGGAGCCGCATGATGTTTTGTTTATTGACGAAATTCATCGTTTAAGCCCGGTAGTTGAAGAGGTCTTATATCCTGCAATGGAAGACCATCAGCTAGATATCATGATTGGAGAAGGTCCTGCCGCGCGTTCGATAAAACTGGATTTACCACCGTTTACTTTGGTTGGTGCTACCACACGCGCTGGTTCATTAACCTCGCCACTACGAGATCGTTTCGGCATTGTCCTGCGTCTGGATTTCTATGCGATGAATGATCTAACGCATATTGTTAAACGTTCATCAGAAATTTTAAATGTACCGATTGACAGTGCAGGTGCGGCAGAAATAGCTCGACGTGCCAGAGGAACACCGC
>WTCC01000269.1 GCA_013138755.1 Gammaproteobacteria bacterium | reverse complement strand
TCATATTCACCTGATTAGTTAGCAAGCGCATTAACGTTATTGAACGCCACGATTATTCTTTTATGATAGCGACCATAAAAAAGAGCGTTTGAGATGCAATATCTTAAGCGCTCTTTTTTATGGTGGCTATCATGAAAGAATAATCGTGGCGCTCAATAGCGTTAATGCGCTTGCTAACTAATCAGGTGAATATGATTGCAATCTAGAGTTAAAAGGTAAATGTTAATTATTGGCAGAGAGGATGGGATTCGAACCCACGAAACCTTACGGTTTACACACTTTCCAGGCGTGCGCCTTCAGCCGCTCGGCCACCTCTCTATTAATTTTTACTGTTGGTGCTGCTAATTAATTTAGTTTTCTCATGTGCCGAAGTCGCACGCCGCATGCGCGTTATTCGGCACGTCCTGTGCCTCACCCTTCGGGCCATAATCGGAAAAGCATCGATTATGTTTAAAATTGCTCCTGGCAATTTTAGTCAGCCGCTCGGCCACCTTTCTATTAATTTTTACTTCTTAGTATTACTGAATTATTTATCGGCGCTGTAGAGCTTTTCCAAAATTTCTTTTGCGCCACGAGCCAATAAATCATCCGCCAGTTTTATGCCCAGTGCTTCACCGTCACTTCGGTGGCCACTGATGTCGCCTTGTATTATTTTGCTACCGTCAGGTTCGCCAACCAGTGCTTGAAGGTGCAGGGTGTCACCGTCCAGCATGGCGTAACTGGCGATAGGGACCTGACAGCCACCTTCCAGTTGTTTATTTAGGGAGCGCTCAGCTCTCACTCGGTCTGCCGTATCTTCGTGGTTTAGTACGCTTATTAGTTCGAGTGTTTCTTCGTCATCAACACGTGCTTCCAGACCAACAGCACCCTGGCCAACGGCAGGGAGGATCCATGATGAAGATATGCGTTGTTTTATACGCTTTTCCATGTCCAGACGAATCAGACCGGCGCAAGCCAGAATGATGGCATCATAATCACCATTGTCTAATTTTTCTAGTCTTGAATTGACGTTTCCACGCAAGTCCTTGATTTTTAGATCAGGACGTTTGCTTAATAACTGGCAGCATCTTCGCAGGCTGCATGTGCCGACTACTGCACCTTCTGGTAAACGTTGGACGCTTTCAACGGTGTTCGACACAAAAGCATCACAAGGTTCTTCACGCTCTAAGATGGTCGAAAGGAATAAGCCTTCGGGGAATTCCATTGGTACGTCTTTAATAGAATGAGCCGCAATATCTGCTTTGCCTTCGAGTATGGCGACTTCCAGCTCTTTAACGAATAAACCCTTGCCACCGATTTTAGCCAGTGGAGTATCAAGAATTTTGTCCCCTTGAGTGGTGAAGGTGACCAGTTCGACGTTCAAACCATCATGGGCTTCCATCAGGCGAGCTTTTACGTGCTCTGCCTGCCAGAGTGCTAGAGGGCTTTTACGGGTTGCGATACGTAGCGTTGATTTCATCGAAGAGGTGTTACTTGGCAGTGATTTAAAAATAAGGGCGCATTATACATGACATTGATGCTGCATTGGTGCTGTAAGAAATTAAGAGTGATTTTGAAAAAATGTAGGGATTTTTTGGCTGAAAAATGTATAATGCGCGGCTTATGGTGACCCGTTCTGGTTCCCTCGCGACGATAAACTATGAACTCCGCCAGGTCCGGAAGGAAGCAACGGTAATAGTGACCTCGGGTGCCGAGGTGCGGCTGGGGCGGGTTACCACCTTATTCTTATCTTTTTAGAATCTTGGCTGTAATATTGCAGCTATCTTCGATAGACTCTACCGATGTTTTTCTATCTAAAAAATCAACAATGATTTTCATCTGTGAGTGGCCGCTTGTGAGTTTTCATCTATGAGTTATACACCGTGAGCTATCAAGTTCTGGCGCGTAAATGGCGTCCGCAAAATTTCCAGGAGCTGGTCGGTCAGGAACATGTGCAGCGCGCCCTGATTAACGCGCTCGATGATGATCGATTGCACCACGCTTATCTGTTTACCGGTACACGTGGTGTTGGTAAAACGACTATCGCACGTATCTTTTCGAAGTCTTTGAATTGCGAGAAGGGCATTACCTCCACGCCTTGTGGTGAATGTGCGACCTGCGTCGAGATAGCAGAAGGTCGTTATGTGGATTTGATCGAAGTCGACGCCGCGTCGCGTACCGGTGTGGATGATACTCGTGATCTACTGGAAAACGTACAATATGCGCCAACACGCGGTCGTTACAAAGTATATTTGATCGACGAAGTGCACATGTTTTCTAAGAGCAGTTTCAATGCCTTGCTGAAAACATTGGAAGAGCCACCGCCACATGTAAAGTTTTTGTTGGCTACGACTGATCCGAAAAAATTACCCGTTACAATTCTTTCACGCTGCTTGCAGTTTAATCTGAAGCGTCTGCCTGTCAGTTTAATTATCAGTCATATGCAGCATATATTGAGTGAAGAAAATGTCGAACATAATGTGACTGCGCTACAATTTATCGCAGAAGCTGCCGATGGCAGTATGCGCGATGCCCTGAGTCTGCTTGATCAAGCGCTTGCGTTTGGCGGCGGTGTGATCAAGGAGCAAGACGTCAGAGACATGCTGGGCAGTGTTTCTCGCGACAAGGTGATTAAACTACTAACTGCCATGTTGCAGCGTGACGCTAATGAAACGTTGCAGCTTGTTGCTGAACTGGCTGAGTTGTCGCCCGATTTTGAAAATGTACTCGCAGAGTTACTTAGTCTGTTACACCATATGAGCCTGGCGAAAACAGTGCCGGAAGCTCTGGACGAGTTTGTTAGTGCGCGTGAAACTTTGCTCAATCTCAGTAATGAGGTATCGGCAGAAGATTTACACCTGTTCTATCAGATAGCGTTAATCGGTCGTAGAGACTTGCCGTTGTCACCAGACGCCAGAAATGGTTTTGAAATGATCTTGCTAAGGATGCTTGCCTTTAGACCGGTAGGAGCAGACGCAGGTCGTGTGGTGCAGCAGCAACCTCAAGCGCAAGTGATAACTCAAAAAAGCAGTGCAACAGTGAAGAGTAAAACTTCATCTACAGTAGATGTTCGGTCTGTACAGAAAGAAGTAAGTAGTTCTAACGCGGCTCCGGTAGCGGCTCAAATGTCGCAATCTGGCGCAGTATCAAACGACTGGCGAGAGATAGTTAATGCACTGGGTCTGGGCGGTCTGGTCAAGCAGCTTGCGGTAAATTGTACAGTTAAGAAACGTGAAGGAAACGATATTATTTTGCAGATTGCCGCAGGTCATAGCAATTTAATCAACCCGAAAGCTAAACAGCGGTTACAGCAAGCTTTAGGTGAATATTTTAATATCGAAGCGAGACTTGAGATAGAAGTTGTAAATAAGATTGAAGCTGAATCACCCGCGCAGACGACCCAGAGAGAAATCGTACAGCGACAGGATCAAGCAGTGCAATCGGTGAATGATGATAGTTTTACTCGGTCACTAAAAGAGAATTTTAATGCTGAAGTCGTTCCTGGCTCTGTAAAGCCTGTGGCTTGATAGAAGTGTCTGCTAACGAAAAAAGTCGTCGTGTTGATGTTAAGTTGCAATCAATTGCTGCAAAAGAATAGTGGCGACCTAAAGATAATTAGAGATTAAAGAGGAAGAGTTATGAAAGGTGCAATGGGTAATATGATGAAGCAAGCGCAGAAGATGCAGGAAGACATGCAGAAAGCGCAGCAAGAGATAGCAAACATGGAAGTAGAAGGCCAAGCCGGCGGCGGCATGGTGAAAGTTATCATGAATGGTCGACATGAGTTACGTCGTGTCAATATCGATGAGAGTCTGATGAAAGACGACAAAGAGATGATTGAGGATCTGCTGGCCGCTGCGGTGAATGACGCGGTAAGAAAGATTGAGCAGGAATCTTCAACCAAGATGTCAGGTGTAACAGCTGGTATGAATCTACCTGCCGGTATGAAGTTACCTTTTTAGAACCGTAGGGCGTGCATTGTCCGCCATTTTAATAAATACAATGCTTGCACACTGGTGAGCAATGCCCGCCCTACGAAACAATAGTCGTCTGTAAGCTGTTAAATAAAAGAAAGTATGTCTCCATTATTACAACAATTAATCGATGCACTGAAATGTTTACCGGGCGTGGGGCCAAAATCTGCGCAGCGCATGGCATTTTATCTGTTGGAACGTGATACCGATGGCGCCAAACATTTATCGTCTGCTCTGACTGAGGCAGTTGAAAAAATTGGTCATTGTTCGATGTGCCGGACTCTGAGTGAGCATGAGTTATGCGAAATCTGTGTCAGTACCTCAAGAGAAAACGATTCATTATGTGTGATCGAAACACCTGCAGACGTTTTTGCGATTGAGAACACGGCTGAATTTCGCGGCAAATATTTTGTTTTAATGGGGCATCTATCGCCTCTTGATGGCATTGGCCCTGCTGAGCTGGGTCTGGAATTACTCGAAGCTCGTCTGGCGAGCGGTGAAATTAAAGAATTGATTCTGGCTACAAACCCTACAGTGGAAGGCGAGGCCACTGCGCATTACATCTCTGATATGGCTGTTAAACACCAGGTGATGACGACACGGATTGCACATGGCGTTCCATTAGGCGGCGAGCTGGAGTATATTGATGCTGGAACACTGGCTCATGCTTTAAGCGGTAGGCAACGCTTCGACTCATAGCTTCGTTTAAAATAACTGAGATGTTTGCAGTGTCTGTATTTCGCGTTAATTGCCTGGCATTGACTGAAATCAATAATTTTTATATAAGTTTGAGTTCTAATTATCTGTCGTGAGGTGCCTATATGAGTGACTGTTTGTTCTGTAAAATTTGCGAAGGTGAAATACAGGGTGACATTGTTTTCGAAAGTGATGATGTGCTTGCCTTTAATGATGTAAATCCTCAGGCGCCAGTGCATATAATTATTATCCCTAAAAAGCATATATCAACCGTTAATGATATGACTGATGCAGACGAGTTAGTTATGGGTAAACTATTTTCAGCGGCGAAAATTATCGCTTCCCAGCAAGAGGTCAGTGAAGATTCTTATCGTCTGGTGGTTAATTGTAATCAAAAATCGGGTCAGACAGTCTTTCATATTCATATGCATATGCTGGCTAATCGCAACATGACCTGGCCGCCAGGATAGTGTGTAGTTAAGATTTTGAGTCCATTTATTGAATGCCGAAATTAATTCGTATGAAAAATATAGTTGTTTTTTTTGTTCTTGCTTTCAGTGTTAATGCATACGCCGCTCCGCACGGTGACGAATTGTATGCCACCTATTGTTCGTCTTGCCATGGCGTGGATGGCAAAGGTGGGGTGGGTGTTCCAATCGCACTGCCTTCTTTTTTAAATAGTGTATCGGATACGTATCTGAGTAAGACGATTCGTTCTGGAAGGCCGGGAAGAATAATGCCTTCATTTGAAACTTTGAGTGATGCTCAGGTAAGCGCTATTGTCAGCCATGTTAGAAGCTGGTCCGATAAACCTGCTCCAGAAGAAAACAGTATGGTGATAAAAGGTGATGCTGAACATGGTGCTCAGATTTATGAGAAGTTTTGTTCACAATGTCACGGTGATAAGGGAAGTGGTGGTAAAGGTACGGGTGTTACTTTTTCTAGAAAGCGTGAGCTTCCAATCATTGCCCCAGCGTTGAGTAACGTAGGTTTTCTGATGTCTGCTAGTGATGTAATGATCCGCGATACGATTACCTTTGGTAGAGAAGGCACGCCGATGACGTCCATGTTGGTTGCAGGTCTGTCAGAAAAGGATATTGATGATGTCGTTGCATATATACGTTCATTAGAAAAGCCTGCTGCTGAATTACAGAAGTCTCTGAATGGGGTTCATGATGAACCGTTCGCCATTATCGTTGATTCACCTTATGGTCTCGATGAGACGATTGAGAATTTGAAGCAGGCTATTACAGATCAGAATTTCACCTTGATCCGCACTGACTATCTTGAGCATGGATTGGTGGATGAGGGTAAGGAAAATAAAAAACAGGTCGTGCTGCATTTCTGTAATTTTGGATTCTTATTCGAAGCTTTGACGATTGACCCACGCATCGGCATGTTTCTTCCTTGTCGCGTAACAGTCATTGAAAAAGATGGCAAGGTGCAGTTGACAACCATTAATCCTAAACGCTTGAGTCTGTTATTTAATAATCATGAGCTGGATGAGTCATGTAATGAAATGTACGAGTTGTATAGCACATTATTAGAGGATGCGACTCTATGAGAATGCTCAGACAATTTTTGCTATTCACCTTTCTGACCTGTTCTTCTCTGTCAGTATTGGCGAGTGATTTGTTAATGGTCCGTACACAGCAGAGCTTCCCTGAAGCGATGCTCGCACTGCAGACATCAGTCAGGGAGCATGGCTATGCTGTAACACGTGTTCAGCGCATCGATATCGGTTTGACGGGTATGGGGTATAAAACGGATAAATATCGAATTGTGTTTGTTGGTAAGCCGAAGGAAATACAGTATTTGATTAATAAGTATCCGGTATTAGCCGCCTACATGCCACCTAAGATTTCTATCTTTGCTGAACACGACGAAACGGTATTGGTAACCGCTAATCCAAAGATTTATGCAGATATGATTGATGATGACAGGGATAAGATATTATTCAAACGTTGGGAGAGCGACATCTACTCTGTGTTTGATGATATTCGAAATGCGGAATGATTAAAAAAGTTAGCAGTTGAAAGCAAAAACTCGTTTGTAGTCAGATATAACTTTTAAACTTTTACTGCCAACTTTCTTTTCAATCCCCGTCTATTACTTTGTTCTGCATCGCCGTTAGGTAGTCGTCCATCTCATCCTGATCTTTAAAAACGTCCATGCCGTCTAGCGCCTTTATTATTTCGAAAACTTTTTTTATCTGAGGTTGCAGGTTAAGCAGTAGAAATTTTCCTCCACGGCCGTCCATCATTTTCTTTGTTTTAAAAATAACTCTTAAGCCCGCGCTACTTAAAAACTCGAGACCTTTAAAATCGATAATCGTAGTGGTTATCGATTTATTTATTTCAGCATCGATGCGCTGTTGTAGCTCTGGTGCTGTGTTGCTGTCCAGGCTTCCTGCGATTGAGATACGTTTGCCACTGCTTGCTTCAGGGCTGATAGCGATTTCTAATGACATGACTGTCTCCAATTGATATGTATGATTTTCTTGATTGTTATTATGTATTGTTGTTATGTGAGATTGTTATTTCTCAGTATAGTATTTAGTTACGGTAAATACATTACGTTGATTAATTCTATTGTATTCCTGGTGATCTGTTAGTGACATGATGAGGTGAATGCCCATGCCTCCTTCACAGTGATCGTCCTGTTCGATGTCTTTGTTACAGTCCACAACGGGGTTGAACGCGATGCCGGTGTCGGTGAACGTTATGCTGATCGAATCCGTGTCACTACTAAATTCGATATCGACTGACTGAATATCGTCGCTCTTATGGGCGTAATTGATTATGTTGGCGAAAATTTCCTCAGTGACCAGACGTAGATCGTTTTTAATGTCATCAGGTATGTTGTTTGATTTTGCATAGTTGGTCCATAAGTCGACTAATTTTTCGCACTCAGCTATCTTGTTCTGAAGAGTTACTGATTGACGATTTTGTGATTTCGAATTCATTATGATTTATGTAAAGTGAATAATCAGTAGTGTTATATCGTCAAACTGCTCTGTATCAGCGGCGAAACTATCAACACTATCGATGATACCGTTTCCTATCACATCTACGTTGGTTTCATCAAAAGTTGAGATGAGCTCAATGAGTTTTCCATCCGTATATTGTTCACCTTGTTTATTGTGAGCTTCTGAGATGCCATCTGTATACATTACAAAAGAAGAACCCTTGTCTAGCTGGAATC
>WTCC01000294.1 GCA_013138755.1 Gammaproteobacteria bacterium | reverse complement strand
GATGTATCATTGATGACGACTGCATAAAACTAGTCAGCCATCAAATTGCTTTCGACACGCCACCTATTCATAGCGACGGTTGCAGTGAGCAAGATCCAAATATCTGGCTAGAGAAGCTTGATCATTTGATCACCAAAGTAAGTCGCGCATTACAAGACTTAAATAACGCTTATCAGATCAAGGCAATCGCTATTGACGGCACATCGAGCACGCTGATTGCCTGTAAGAAAGACGGCACTCCACTATCTCCAGCTTTGATGTACAACGACCAACAAAGCTGGCGACAGGCCGAGATGATTAGCCGCTTTGCACCGACTCAGAGTGCAGTCCATGGCGCCAGTTCTTCTTTAGCCAAAGCTCTGTTATTGCTAGAAAGATATCCGGCCACTGAAATATTCTGCCATCAGGCTGACTGGTTGACTGCTTCACTTACCGGCCAATACAATATCAGCGATGAAAACAATTGCTTAAAACTAGGATACGACAGCATCACACAATCATGGCCTGGCTGGTTACAAAACAATGGTGAGAATACAACGATACCTGTAGAACTACTCCCTCAGGTGGTCTCTCCAGGAACAAGAATTGGTAAGGTCAAATCATCATTTATCAAAAAATACCAACTGGATGAAGATTGCCATATGGTAGCGGGAACAACCGACAGTAATGCCGCCGTACTTGCTACAGGCGCCGGTAAAATCGGCGATGCTGTCACGTCATTGGGTAGCACACTGGTACTCAAACTATTTTCAGATAAGCCTATCTTTAACCCGGAATACGGTATCTACAGCCATCGCTTAAATGGACACTGGTTAGTCGGCGGCGCATCCAATTCTGGTGGTAAGGTTCTATTACAACAATTCACTCAGAAGCAACTTGAGAAAATGACTCCCCTGCTTAAACCTGAACAACCAACAGGTTTAAGCTACTATCCACTGCCCGACATCGGCGAACGCTTCCCAGTCAATGACAGTAATAAAACAAGCAATATAGACCCGCGACCTGAATCTGACCTCACCTATTTTCAAGGCTTGCTTGAGGGCATCGCCAGTATAGAAGCAGATGGATACAAAAAACTTCACGCATTGGGTACTCCAGCGGCACAACGAATATTTACTACTGGCGGTGGTAATAAAAACTCAGCGTGGAAAATAATACGTGAACGAATGACAGGGATTAAAGTCATAGATGCCATTCACCATGAAGCCAGTTACGGTAGTGCACTACTAGCCAAAAAAGGGTTTAAAAGCAGTGAATAACTAATAGTGAATAGTTAATAACTAACAAAAAAACTAAACCTTCTTTCTAGTAGTGACTTAAATAAATATTAGTTTTAAAATCCACTATTTACCTCCATGGATGGAGTGTATGCTGATAATCGCCGGGAGCGATTTCAGTACACTATTCACTATTCACTATTCTATTATTATGATTTCATTTATTAAAGGTTTTCTAGATTGTTTCAGCGGTTTTGGATTACTGTTCGGCTCAGGAGTAAAACGTTTTGTGATTATTCCACTCATCATCAATGCCGGGCTGTTTTATCTTGCAATCGAATTGCTGCGCGACCAACTAGATATCTGGTTAGAGCAACTGTTACCCGGTTGGTTAAGCTGGCTTGAGTGGCTGATATTACCCTTATTCTGGATCGCGATACTTCTGATCGTCTTTTACACCTTCACTGTAATAGCTAATCTTATCGCCGCGCCATTTAATAGTTTGCTGTCTGCTAGAATTGAAGCTCAGCTAACAGGAAAAAAACCAGAAGACATTAACTCTGATGGTTTCTTCAAGTTGATGGCGAGAACGACTAAATCAGAACTTCAAAAAATACTATACGCGATAAAATGGTTTATCCCCCTGCTTATTATTACCGTCATTCCAGTAATTAATATTGCTTCCCCTTTCTTATGGATACTATTCGCAGCCTGGTTTTTTGCACTGGAATACAATGACTATCCACTGGCCAATCGCGGGCATTTTTTTGAAGATGTAAAGACTTATAACAGAAAAAATCGAATGCGCTCTCTAGGTTTAGGCACCGGTGTATTTATAATGACCAGCATCCCGATAATTAACTTTTTTGCTATGCCTGTGGCTGTCGCTGGAGCAACAAAGTTAACAACGAAAATAGATCAGAAAAGTAACCTGGCTTAAACAACGGTAACCATCAATGGAACAACGCATTACAGAGTTAGAAATTCGCTTAACGCACTTCGAAGACACTATAGAAGTACTGAATCAAACCATCATCAAACAGAGTGACGAAATTAATATTTTACAACTACAGGTTTCACTTCTTGAGAAAAAGATAAAGAGTTCACAGTCATCACCTGTGGCACTTGAGAGTGAAGAGACACCGCCGCCTCACTACTAAGCAATCAAACAATACGTTACAACGCACTCGACGCTTATCACTGTCTATAATTCATCCTCTGACAATATACTCTCTCCTGGCCTACTCGCTACTGCTCATCCTCTTCCGTTTGTATAATAAATTCGATACCGTTGGCACGCTATTAACGCCACAATCACGTGCCAGTTGTTTTTCTTTATTGGTATCAACATTTACCAGTAAAAACTGACCATTATAGTCATTCGCCAATTTTTCGAGAACCGGCCACAGGCGCAAACATGGTCCAGCATTATCTGCCCGATAGTTCACCATCACGGGGTCTTTATGTGAATTACTTAATACTGCCTCGTTAAATTCATTACCCGTTATATCAAGAATGTAGTTACTCACTCACATACCCCTATTGAACTGGCACGACATCGTTTATAGTCTGACCAGGTTGTATCTTTCAAAATTGCCTCCGTAAACACAGCGTCATCGATATCAGCTTCTCGAAAAGAAGCTTTACTCAAGTCGGCTCTAGTAAAGTTAGTCCCTTGACAATCTGCGCCATCAAAAACAGTTTTCTGTAAATTTGCGTCTATAAAGCCAGTAGCATCTAATCGCGCATTCTTCAACACGGCCTCAGACATATCTGCCCTGGTAAAATCCGCGTTATGCAAATTGGCATATTCAAAATTTGCCTTGCTCAGTTTTGCATCGGCAAAGTTTACCGATTCCAGCTGCGCTTGATAAAAATTAGACTTATTTGCCTTCACACCAGAGTAATCTACGTGATTCAAAATCGACCGGCTGAATCGGCTATTATCCAACATAGCATTCTTAAAACTAACGCCATTGGCTTTGACTGCCACTAATCTTGCGCCGGGCATCCTAGCACTGTCAAAACGTACGTTCTCAA
>WTCC01000149.1 GCA_013138755.1 Gammaproteobacteria bacterium | reverse complement strand
GGCCCAGCGGGTACGTGATTCACTGGATGGTAAAAAATCGGATTAATTAAAAAATTGGCTTAACGCTGTTGTTGATTGTTTGATGTCGTCGGCGGAAAAAATGCCACTGATGACAGCTGCCATATCTGCGCCTTGTTGTATCACCTGCCGGATGTTTTCCTGTGTGATGCCACCGATAGTGCATACCGGTATAGAAAGCTGTTGTTTGGCTTTTGTAATGATATCCAGTCCTGCAACGTTGGCCTCGGGTTTGGTGGTTGATGAAAAAATTGCACCAAAAGCTACATAGTCAGCCTTATTATTTTCTGCTGCTATCGCCTTATCGAGATCGTTATAACAGGAAACACCGATAATGGCATTTTCGCCCAGTATTTGTCGCGCCACCGTGAGTGAGAGATCGTCCTTTCCCAGGTGTACTCCGTGTGCGTTTACTGCTCTGGCAAGTTCGATATCATCATTGATAATGCAAATGGCGTGGTATTGGTGACAAAGTGCACGTAACAGACCCGCTTGCTGAAGCCGTTTGTTCTGCTTATCTGATTTATCACGGTACTGGATGATTCGCGTTCCACCCTGTAACGTCGCCTCTACCGATGCATGAAAGTTTTCTTCAGTGATCAGCTGTTGATCGGTTATTGCATAGAGTCCTTTGAGTTTTTCTTTATGTGAATTTCCTGTTGTCACTTTTTATCCCAGAAAAAACGGTTGGGGTGGTATTGTCCCATGCCAATTCGGTTAGCATTTACCAGTGTTTTATGGGTGTATTCCAGTCCTTTTCTAACCGCACCAAGTACGTCCTGGCCGAGCGCTATTTGTGCCGCGATACTGGCAGCGAGTGTGCAGCCTGAACCATGGTATTTGTGTGGTAGACGCTCATTGTGAAAAGTTTCCAGCTCACGGTTATTGCTAAACAGGGTGTGTACCACATCCGGGGTTTTGCCGTGGGTGCCTGTTAATAATATGTATTCAACTTCTGACTCTAATAATCCCATTGCGGCCGCAGTAGGCGTATCTGAACCGGGTGCCAGGGCATGTACTTCATGGATGTTTGGTGTGAGAACCTTGGTGACAGGCAATAACAGGGTGCGTACCGTATCCACCAGGTCTTCGGTACTTAAAGCAGCGTCTGTTTCGGTACTGAATACCGGATCATAAATCACCGGAATTTTAGGGTAATCGACAATAATCGAGTGGATGGCCATGGCAATCTCGGCGCTGCCAACCACACCAATTTTTATTGCGGCAATAGGCATATCTTCCAGCACTGCACGTGCCTGTTCAATGATTAAATCCGCAGGCATGGGTGCAAAGGAGATAACATCAACAGTGTCCTGCACGGTGGCCGCAGTAATAATTGATGCGGCGATACAGCCGTGGCTGCTCAGGGTTTCAATATCAGCTTGTATGCCTGCACCACCAGTGGGGTCAGCACCGGAAAAGCATAATACAACGGGGGGATTATTTGTGTTCATAACTCTTATCACCGTGTTGATAGAACGGTTTTTTGGATCAAACTTATTCTAACGTAAGATTATAGTGTGTAGAATAGTTAAATTATTATTTTGGAGGTAAGTATGTCACATAAAGTTTTAACCTGCATCGTGTGCGGTTATGTTTATAACGAAGAGTTAGGCGACGAAGAGCACGGTCTTGCGCCGGGAACACGCTGGGAAGATGTGCCGGATGACTGGGAATGTCCGGATTGTGGTGCCGGGAAATCTGATTTTGAAATGGAAGAGGTTTAAAGGCAGCTCTATTAACTCCATCCTTAGGGTTGTTAACGCAACATCTATGTCGCACGTCTTATGAATAAACCACGGGCTGTTTTTTTAGATAAGGCTTCCATGTATCCTGATGACCTTGATTTTTCAAAACTGGAAAATGCAGCAAGCTGGCAGTGGTTTGATAATAGTAATGCCAGTGATATCCAGCATTGCCTGGAAGACACTGAAATTATTGTAAGCAATAAAGTTTTTCTGGACAGAGAAATATTGCAAAGCTGTAAACACCTGAAATTAATATGTGTTGCAGCTACCGGTACAAATAATGTTGATATCGAAGCGGCAAAACAGCAGGGCATAGTAGTCTGTAATGTCCGTGCTTACGCAACATCTTCAGTGGTGCAGCATGTTTTTTCGCTTATTCTTGCACTAAATCGAAAATTATTTTCCTACAGAGAGTCAGTTTTCGCTGGTGACTGGTCGCGCAGTGATTTTTTTTGTTATTTTGGTGAGCCCATTAGTGCGCTTGAAGGCAAAACATTAGGCATTATTGGTTATGGTGAACTGGGTAAAGCAGTGGCAAAGATTGCGCAGTGTTTTGCCATGAAAGTGCTAATTGCAAAACGCGATGAGACAGATGTCCGATCGGGGCGCACAGATTTAACGACCTTGTTGGCTGAATCAGATGTATTGTCATTGCACTGTCCTTTAACCGAGCACAATTATCACATGATTAGTGAGAAAGAGCTTTCACTGATGAAACCCGATGTCATATTAATTAATGCCGCTCGTGGAGGTTTGATTGATGAGCAGGCATTACTGCATTCGTTGGAAAAAAATCAGATTGGTGGCGCTGCATTAGATGTGCTTGAACAAGAGCCGCCATCGGTAAATAACGCACTAATCAATTATCAGGCGGATAATTTGATTATTACACCGCACATCGCCTGGGCAAGTCGGCAATCACGGCAAAAACTGGTAAATGAAATAGCTAAAAATATACAGGCGTATTTGCAAGGGCAGCCGCGGAATATTGTTTAAAAACTTTTTACCACAGAAGTCCTCAAATATTTATGCTTTTTACGGCAATAGAAAGTTTTTCTCTGTGTCCTCTGTGCTTCTGTGGTGAAAAACGCTTTTAGTTATTAGCTGGAACATCATTCACCCATAATAGTAATGGCAATATTGCGTTTATGTGAATTGGTGCGGTGTTCCCACATGTAGATACCTTGCCATAATCCTAAATCACATTTACCTTTGTACACAGGGATGGAGAGTGAGCTTTGCGTCAGGATGGTTCGAATGTGTGGTGCCATACCATCGGGGCCTTCATCATTGTGTTTGTACAGGCTGTCACCGTCTTTAACCAGTTTCGCCATATAGGCATCTAAATCATCGCGTACGGTTTTGTCAGCATTTTCACAGAGTATCAATGAAGCGCTGGTATGTTGAATAAATATATGGCAAATGCCGAATTT
>WTCC01000332.1 GCA_013138755.1 Gammaproteobacteria bacterium | reverse complement strand
TGAATGTTATAGTTCAGTCATTGTGAATCATAACTAGTGCCTGACCGAAAAAGCATAAGATCATGAAATAAAAAGCAAAACACCTCAAAAATGCTGACGAAGTTTTACCAATAAAGGTCTGAAAATGACATAATAACCCCGAAACAAGCCCCGTTCATTAAAACTTCGTTGAGAAAAACCATGCGCACAGCAACCGTGTCCCAGCTTCAGTTAGGCGAAATAGATATTGCCACCATTAAAATTGATCCGCGCTCTCGTGATGATATTCCACAGCTATTAAGAGGCTTACAGTATCTTTATTGCGATGACACACTACGCAAAGAAATATTTCAGATACTGGAAAAACTCAGCCCACAAAAGATCAGCACAGAGATGGGGCGTCCAGGAATGATGTGGTGGAAAATATTCGTCATGGGCACACTACGGCTTAACTTGAATTGTGATTATGATCGTCTCCAGGAGCTGGTTAATCACCACAACACCATCAGGCAAATGTTAGGCCATAGTTTTACCGATGATGACAAGATCTATAGCCTGCAAACACTCAAAGATAATGTTCAATTATTCACCCCTGAAATACTTGATGAGATCAATCAAGTCGTTGTCCGAGCGGGCCTGAAACTCAAAAAAAAAGATTGCCTGATGGGACGCTGCGATTCTTTTGTGGTTGAAACCAATGTGCATTACCCAACGGATATTAACCTGTTGTTTGATGCCATGAGAAAAACCATAGCACTGACCGCAGACTATGCCAGGATAAGCCATATTGAAGGATGGCGACAAAGCAAGTATAACATCCGCCAGATAAAAAGAGCCTATCGAGCAAGCCAGCAAATAAAACGTTCAACATCAAAAGATGATACAAAAAAACAAAAACAACAAGATGCTATTATTCAAGCGCATCAAGATTACATTGATCTTGCCGAACAGTTTATTCACAAAAGTAAAACCACATTAGCAGCAGAAGTTCCCCATACCGGCCTGGCTGCTAAGACAATAGCCCTTGAAATACAGACTTTTATTGACCATGCGCAACGTCAAATAAATCAAATAGAACGCCGTGTTATTAAAAACGAAAAGATCCCTCATGGAGAAAAAGTCTTTTCACTTTTTCAACCGCACACCGAATGGATCAACAAAGGTAAAGCGGGTGTACCAGTAGAACTCGGCTTAAGGGTTTGTGTACTTGAAGCCACACAAGGTTATATTTTACATCACCGTGTTATGCAAAAAGAAACCGACAATCAAATCGCCATCGGCATCACCAGCGAAACACAAGCACGGTACCCGGATTTTAACGGTTGCAGTTATGACAAAGGTTTTCACTCACCCGAAAACCAAATTGAGTTAGCTAAAAAGCTGGATCATTTAGTGCTGCCCAAAAAAGGCCGTTGTAATAGAAAAGAAAAAGAACGTGAAAGTAGCGAAGCATTTAGAGCCAACAAACGAAAACACGCAGCCGTAGAGTCGGGCATTAATGCCCTGGAAGTTCATGGATTAGACGCATGCCCAGATCATGGAATAACAGGATTTAAACGTTATATTGCATTAGCGATTGTGGCAAGAAATATTCAAAAACTTGGTTCTGAATTAATAAAGCAAACCCGAAGCCAGGAAAAGCGAAGGCGAGATAGAGATAAGCTTGCCGCTTAGAAAAAAACAAGTACTGTAATAACCCGCTTACGCAGGAAAGTTACGCCTGAATTTTGCCGAACAGGTCTTTATTGATTTAAACACAAGCAAATTTTCTGAAACAGAATTTGTTGGTGTGATAAAAGCTATAGACACGTTAAAAGTATGGTTTATTTTTTTAGAAATATCGACTTTTCGGTCAGGCACTAATTACTAAACGCCCGAGTAGTTTGAGATTTGTATGATGTCGCTTATTTTAACTGTCTGTGACAGTCAGTACGCTTCAGTCTGCCCCCCCCCTTTTTTTTTATTACTCCCTCCCTGTTAATTTTAATATCTACCTCGAATGCGGTGGGTGATATGACACAGGTGTATGACAACAATGCCATTACTGACAGCCCGTCTATGACATATGCGTCACGTATGTCATACCGTGAATCACTGCAGCAAAATATCAGTTAATAAAAACAATGAGTTAAAATTTTTTTTGTTGGCACATAAATTGCTAATAGTTTAGTTAAGTTTAATAACTTATACGGTGTGTAAGCTTCACCACAAAATTAATTATATATGGGAAGAAAAATGAAAAAACTATTATCGCAAGTTCTATTTTTAATCTTAGCAGTACCCTTATTTGCAAATGCAACGCAATGTCCGACGACCGATGTCGTTACTGACGCGCCACTGTTCCAATGGACAGATAACTGCAGTTATTTAAGTGGCACATTAATCATGGATGAAGTTACTATAACGCTAAATAATGGTGAAACGCTTACCACGCGAGCCTATGCTCAGGATGGACAGACACCTAGCGTACCTGGTCCGACCATCGTTATGGAACCGGGTAAAAAATATGTACTGAAATTTGAAAATCGGCTGCCGTATGAGCCTCTCAGTGACCTGCATAATAGATTTAAAGACCCTAATGTGACCAACTTACATACCCATGGTTTACATACTACGGGTGATACACCAGGAGATGATGTTACCCGTATCTTCGAAGGTGGTACTGGTGGTGA
>WTCC01000214.1 GCA_013138755.1 Gammaproteobacteria bacterium | reverse complement strand
AAGAGATAACTTTATGAGTGCTGAAAAGGCCGCTGATTATGGTCTTATTGATGAAGTGTTAAGCTCGCGTAAATAAGCATTAATTCCCGTTAGTGCTTCAAATTTTGTTTGATTAGCTTCTTTTTTTGATATTTTCCCGCTTATTCGACATAAAACGGTCGAGTTTTGGTGCTTTCGTCGGAAACTTCGCATAAATCCTGTATGAATTTTGTCTATACGCTATTGTCTAGTGTAAATAAGAGTGATTTTTAATGATTTCGCGAAAGATTTACTTGAAAGATTGCTCGCGAATTGGCAAGGTAAAGGTCATACTGAAGCCGTATATGTAGATGTGTTGAGAGAAAGTTATGAGTGATGATAGAAGTACTACCGGTAATGATTCTGAAAAACTTCTTTACTGTTCCTTCTGTGGTAAAAGCCAGCATGAGGTGAAGAAATTAATTGCCGGACCATCCGTTTATGTTTGTGACGAATGTGTTGAATTATGCAATGACATCATCCTTGAAGAATTGGAAGATGAAACCAGTTCTGCTGTTAAAAAATTACCGACACCCCATGAGATCAATGACATTCTGGACGACTATGTCATCGGGCAAGAACGTGCCAAGAAAATATTAGCGGTAGCGGTTTATAACCACTATAAGCGTCTTGAAGTAAAACATAAAAAAGATGAAGTCGAGTTATCCAAAAGTAACATCTTGATGATCGGGCCTACCGGTTGTGGTAAGACTTTGCTGGCTGAAACTTTGGCGCGTTTGCTTGATGTGCCATTTACTATCGCAGATGCGACTACGCTGACAGAAGCAGGTTATGTCGGAGAGGATGTCGAAAATATCATCCAGAAGTTATTGCAGAAATGTGATTATGACGTCGACAAAGCACAGACAGGTATCGTCTATATCGATGAGATCGATAAGATTTCGCGTAAGTCAGATAACCCCTCGATCACGCGTGATGTATCGGGCGAAGGTGTTCAGCAGGCACTGTTGAAATTAATCGAAGGTACCGTCGCTTCCGTCCCACCACAGGGTGGCCGTAAACATCCGCAGCAAGAATTTTTACAGGTCGATACATCTAATATATTGTTTATCTGTGGGGGAGCATTTGCTGGTCTGGATAAAGTCATTCGTAATCGTTCTGAGAAAGGCGGCATCGGTTTTAATGCTGAAGTCAGAACAAAAGATGAAGAGCGTAAGGCACACGAAGTTATCAACGAACTGGAAGCGGATGATCTTATTTCGTATGGTTTGATACCGGAATTCGTTGGTCGCTTACCCGTGGTAGCGACACTGGAAGAATTGGATGAAGACGCCCTGGTTACTATCTTGACCGAACCTAAAAATGCCTTAAGCAAGCAATACGGAAAAATGATCGAGATGGAAGGCAGTGAGTTGGAGCTGAGAGAAGAAGCGCTGCACGCCATTGCTAAGAAAGCAATGGATCGTAAAACTGGCGCGCGTGGTCTACGCACCATTCTCGAAAACATATTACTGGATACCATGTATGAACTACCTTCTCTGGAAGGCGTTTCAAAAGTCGTTATTGACGAAGCGGTTGTTGAGGGTAGTAAGCAACCTTACTTGGTGTATGAAGGCGGTGAGCCGCAGAAACTCATTCAGGAAAAATAATTAATCATAAGAAGCTTGATCAGCTTAGGCAGTAGATGAATTTGGAAAAACAGTAACTTGTAACAAAAATCAGTGTGTTGTAACTAAAAGTTTATTTAGTTAAATCTTTTTATTATTTATGCACTTGAAAAGCTCTGTACTTGTCTACACTTAATAATAACGATTAAAAATTCGAGGTAGCCATGGCTAGCACTAAAGATCCTGAAGCGACAACCACTCATCCTTCTGAAGTACCCGTATTACCCTTGCGCGATGTGGTGGTTTATCCTCACATGGTCATTCCTCTATTCGTTGGTCGTGAAAAATCCATACAAGCGCTTGATGCAGCGATGCAGGATAACAAGCAGATCTTACTTGTTGCCCAAAAAAGTGCTGACATTGATGACCCCAATATTGATGACGTGCATGAAATCGCCACGCTTGCGACCATCCTGCAGTTATTAAAACTCCCTGACGGAACTATCAAAGTATTAGTTGAGGGTTCTCAGCGTGCGCACATCGAAGGCATGAAAGAAAGTGGTGAGTTTTTTGTTGCTGGTTACCGTCTGATGTCAGACGAGGTGGCAAAAGATGATCAGGAGCTGGAGATTCTTTCACGTTCGACACTTGGTGTGTTTGATCAGTATGTGAAGCTCAATAAAAAAGTGCCGCCTGAAATTCTTACCTCTCTTGCCGGCATCGATGACCCTTCTCGTCTTTCCGATACGATAGCTGCACATATGTCGTTAAAGCTGGATGAGAAGCAAAAAATACTTGAAATTTCTAATGTAACAGAACGTCTGGAATACATTATGAAATTGATCGATGGCGAAATCGATATGCTCCAGATCGAGAAGCGTATACGTGGCCGTGTCAAACAGCAGATGGAAAAAAGCCAGCGTGAGTATTATCTGAATGAGCAGATGAAAGCCATTCAGAAAGAGCTGGGTGATATGGAAGATGCGCCTAATGAAGTAGAAGAATTAGAACAGCGTATCGAAAAATCTGGTATGAGCAAGGAAGCTAAAAAGAAAGCTGATAGTGAACTCGGTAAACTGAAGATGATGTCTCCTATGTCGGCAGAAGCGACGGTGGTGAGAAACTATATCGACTGGTTGGTTGATTGTCCCTGGAAGAAAAAATCAAAAATTAGAAATGATCTTGCAGGTGCTGAAGCAGTGCTTAATGAAGATCATTATGGTCTCGATAAAGTCAAAGAACGTATTTTAGAATATCTTGCTGTGCAACAGCGTGTGAAAAAACTAAAAGGTCCCATCTTATGCCTCGTGGGTCCACCTGGAGTTGGTAAAACATCCTTAGGTCGTTCGATTGCGAGAGCGACTAATCGAAAATATACACGTATGGCACTTGGTGGTGTGCGTGATGAATCAGAAATTCGTGGGCATCGTCGTACATATATTGGTTCTTTACCAGGTAAGATCATTCAAAATTTGAGCAAGGTCGGTACGCGTAATCCGCTATTTTTGCTCGATGAGATTGATAAGATGGCTGCTGACTTCAGGGGTGACCCAGCTTCAGCTTTGTTAGAAGTGTTGGATCCAGAACAGAATCATACTTTTGGCGATCATTATCTGGAAGTTGATTTTGACCTGTCGGATGTCATGTTTGTAGCGACAGCAAATAGCATGAATATTCCGGGTCCGTTATTAGATCGTATGGAAGTTATTCGTCTACCGGGTTATACCGAAGACGAAAAAGTAGAGATAGCGAAAGCGTATCTGATGCCAAAACAGATCAAAAATAATGGTCTGAAAAAAGATGAATTGCAGATTAGTGACGCAGCGTTGCGTGATATCGTTCGCTACTATACTCGCGAAGCTGGTGTGCGAAGCATCGAGCGTGAAATAGCAAAAATCTGTCGAAAAGTTGTAAAAGAAGTTCTGTTGGAGAAAGGTAAAGCAACTAAAGTCAGCAAGGTAACGCCAAAAACACTGGAAAAATATCTGGGTGTTAAACGATTCCGTTACGGTGTTGTGGAAGATAATGATCAGATCGGTCAGGTAAACGGGCTTGCCTGGACAGAGGTAGGTGGAGAGCTGCTAACGATTGAGTCTGCAGTTATGCCAGGTAAAGGAAAGCTTTCTTATACCGGCCAGTTAGGTGATGTAATGCAAGAGTCTATTCAGGCAGCGATGACTGTTATTCGTAGTCGAGCTGCTACATTAGGTTTGAAACCTGATTTTCAAGATTCGATCGACATACACGTTCATGTTCCTGAAGGTGCTACACCTAAGGATGGTCCAAGTGCGGGTGTTGGTATGTGTACTGCGTTAGCTTCTTCTATAACTAAAAAACCGGTGAATGCTAATGTTGCTATGACAGGCGAAATTACGTTACGCGGTGAGGTCTTACCAATCGGTGGTTTAAAAGAAAAATTGCTTGCTGCTCATCGTGCCGGCATTAAAATGGTTTTAATACCGCATGAGAATGAAAAAGATCTGGTAGAAATACCGAAGAATATTTTAAGTAAACTTGATGTGAAGCCGGTACGCTGGATCGAGGAAGTGCTCGAATTGGCGTTAGCAGAAATGCCGGAGCCTCTCAAAGATACTGCTAGCAAATCTGTCAGAAAATCATCGAGGTCAACTAAAAATAAAAAGTCTGAAGCCTCGTTACGCCATTAAGCTAAAGTAGCATATGTTAATTTTATAAATTAATTGTGGTCTTCTAAAGCAAATGCATCAATTAGGTGCATTTGCTTTTTTTATTAGAAAAAAGCTTGAAATAGCGGTGTTTTTGACAGTTTTACGTTGACACACTGGGTAACTCAATGTATAAATCTCGCTGAGAAATACTTTGGTAGTCAACACGATCTGCTTCTTGAAATTCGAATCAGGAATCAGTACAAGAATAAAAATTATTACCTAAAGTCATCTTTTTACTATCACCTACTTATGGGAACAATCAATGAATAAAACAGAACTTATAGATGCTGTTGCAGAATCAGCAGATATCACTAAAGCAGATGCTGCCCGCGCACTTGACGCAGTACTTACAACAATCACAGGTACACTAGCAAAAGGCGAGCAAGTCGGTGTTGTTGGCTTTGGCACATTCCTCGTACGTCAACGTGCTGCAAGAGTTGGCCGTAACCCACAGACAGGTGCAGAAATTCAAATTGCTGCAGCTACTGTTCCTGCATTTAAGCCTGGTAAAGCTTTAAAGGATGCAGTAAACAAATAAGCCTGGTAATGCTCTAATAGATGCAGTAAACTGCGCGCCTTCCAGATAAGGGTGCTTAGCTCAGCTGGTAGAGCGTCGCCCTTACAAGGCGAATGTCGGGGGTTCGACTCCCTCAGCACCCACCAAGTACGGACCGGTAGTTCAGCTGGTTAGAATGCCGGCCTGTCACGCCGGA
>WTCC01000357.1 GCA_013138755.1 Gammaproteobacteria bacterium | reverse complement strand
GCGTTAGCGCGATGAGGGTCCAGGTGAAAAAAAGAGCTGCGAGAGTCTGCAGTGTTACACCAAATGTATATGCCACAACTAATGACGCAATGCCTGTGGCCAACTCCACAATCGGGTATTGGATAGAGATACTAGTCGCGCAGGATGAGCACTTAGCTTTTAAAAATAAATAGCTGACAACAGGTATATTTTCCCAGAAGTGTAGTTTGTGACCACAGTTCGGGCAGGCTGATGCAGGTGTTGATAAATTTATAGAGAGAAGCTTTTTATCAAGGACGGGTGTTTCTAGTTCTAAAAATTCATGGCATTCCAGTTTCCAGTCGCGTTCGAGCATGAGTGGTAAGCGGTAAGCGACCACGTTTAAAAAGCTACCTACGCATAAGCCAAAAAATAAAGTGCTCGTATAAAACAACCACGGTGATGATTGAAAAACAATCGTTAAGTTTTCAAATGAGGAAAGAACGCCTTCAAGCATTGTATGGTTGCCAGATTTTTTGTTTTATTAAAATATGAACTAAACAACTTCACCCATCTTAAAGATAGGTAAGTACATCGCGATAACCAGACCACCGATCAAAACAGCGAGAAACGCCATAATCGCAGGTTCCATCATAGCCGTAAGGTTGTCTACTGCGTCATCAACCGCTTCTTCATAATAATCAGCGACCTTATCTAACATATCGTCAAGTGCACCAGACTCTTCACCGATGCCAACCATTTGAATTAACATATTTGGGAAAACATCTTTATTTTGTGAAAGGCTAACTTGTAAGGTGGTGCCTGCAGCAATATCATCTCGTACTTGCAAAATTGCCTTGGTGTATACAACGTTACCGGTCGCGCCTGCAACTGAAACCATTGCTTCAACCAGCGGTACGCCTGCAGAAAACATGGTTGACAATGTTCTTGAAAATCGTGCTATACAAGAATTTTCTGTTAGAGCGCCGAAGCCGGGTAGTTTCAGAACAGCTCTATCTAAAAAGTCTCTGAACGCCTGGGATCTAATTTTTGCTTGTTTGAAGGTATACACAATAGCGACTATTGCACCAATAAAATACCAGACGTTATTGACCAACAGATCGGAAAGACCAACTACCCATAATGTAAATGCGGGTAATTCCGCACCAAAATCTGCAAACATTGCTGCAAAGGTTGGTACTACAAAGATAAGAAGAATTGCAGATACAACGACTGCCACAACCAGCACGATAATAGGGTAGGTCATTGCTTTTTTAATCTTGTTTCTTAATTGTTCAGTTTTTTCTTTGTAGGTGGCTATTTTCTCTAAAAGCGTTTCTAATGCACCCGACTGTTCACCAGCGTCAACTAGATTGACAAAAAGATCATCAAATTGTGCAGGATGACTAGCTAGAGCAGTTGCCAGTGTTCCGCCAGCCTCAATATCTGCTTTAATATTCATGATTAATTTTGTCATACTGGGGTTTGAATGCCCTTGGCCGACGATATCAAATGCTTGCACCATAGGAACACCAGCTTTCATCATAGTAGCAAGCTGACGACTGAAAACAGCGATGTCTTTTGTGGTAATCGCTTTTTCTCTCGGAGCGAACAAGCCACCACTTTTTTTCTTAACTTTACCATTTTTAGGTACAATTCCCTGTTTGCGTAACTCAGCTTTAACCAGGTCGGCACTGGTGGACATCATCTCGCCTTTGATGCTCTGACCTTTTTTGTTCGTACCTTGCCAGGTGAACATTGCAGATGTTGTTTTTGATTTTGCCTTAGCCATTATTATTGCCCTGGTAAATATTAATTTTAATCTTTTGTGACACGATTAATTTCTTCTAGACTGGTTACTCCAGCGATAACTTTTTTAATTGCAGATTGTCTTAAATCATCAACACCATCTTTTTTAGCCTGGTCAGCAACATCGATAGATGTTCCGTTATCCATGATGATGCGGCCGATCTCGTCCGAGATGGGCATTACCTGATAGATACCGACACGACCTTTAAATCCATCTGAGCAATGATCACAGCCTACAGCCTTATATATTTCTGGCTTTGCATCGACTTGCTCCTCAGTAAAGCCTTCTTCTATCAGCGCTGCACGAGGGATATCCACCACTGTTTTACAGCTGGCACATAAACGACGCGCTAATCGTTGTGCGATGATGAGTGAGACAGCTGATGCGATATTAAAAGGCGGTACGCCCATGTTTACTAAACGAGCAAGCGTCAATGGCGCATCATTGGTATGGAGCGTAGACATCACCATGTGACCAGTTTGTGCGGCTTTAACAGCGATTTCTGCAGTTTGTAAGTCACGGATCTCACCGACCATAATGATATCTGGATCCTGGCGTAAGAAGGCGCGAAGTGCTGTCTCAAATGTTAACCCTACTTTTTCATTAACATTGACTTGGTTAATACCTTCAAGGTTAATTTCGACAGGGTCTTCTGCTGTGGATATGTTGGTATCAACAGTATTGAGTATATTTAGACCGGTATATAAGGAAACAGTTTTACCACTACCTGTGGGGCCGGTCACCAGAATCATGCCGTAAGGGTTTGCCAGGGCACTCATATACAGTTCTTTCTGTTCAGGTTCATAACCTAGAGCATCAATGCCCAGACTTGCGCTTGATGGATCAAGGATACGTAGTACAATTTTCTCACCAAATAAAGTGGGGCAGGTGTTAACACGAAAATCGATCGCTTTGTTTTTAGATATTTTTAGTTTGATACGACCATCTTGCGGCACCCTTCTTTCAGCAGTATCCATGCGCGACATGACTTTTATACGAGCACTCATTTTATTACTCATCTTTAGAGGTGGTCTTGCGACTTCATCCAAAACGCCGTCGATTCGAAGTCGTACACGATAACTTTTTTCATAAGGTTCAAAATGAATATCCGAAGCACCTTTCTTGATGGCGTCCAGTAAAATCTTGTTAATAAAACGTACCACAGGCGTGTCATCAACATCTGAATTTCCGTCATCTTTATTTTGTTCTGCTTCAGGGTCGGCGAAATCTAAATCTTCCAGATCTTCCAGGTCGCCATCCATCATACTGTCCATGGAATTTTCCTGCTCTTCGAGCAGTTTTTCTATCATGGTGGATAATTTATCTTCTTCTATCAGAACGGCTTCAGTATTGATGCCTGTCTGAAATTTAATGTCATCTATTGCTGCAAGATTTGTCGGGTCGGAAAAACCGACGAATAGACGGTTTCCACGTTTATATAATGGTAAAGCATGATGCTTTTTAATGAGCTTCTCATCGACAATATCTCGGGGGATTGTTTCAGGATCAATGGCATCAAGATCAAAAACTGGCAAGCCAAATTCATTTGAGGCTTCCATAGCAATTTGGTTTGCTGAGAGCATTTTGTGACTGACAAGGTAGCTTGTAAAAGATACTTTTTCCTGACGCGAAGCCTCTAGTGCATTGATAGCTTCTTCTTCTTTCAGCAAGCCGTCATCAACGAGCTTACGTGGTAGCCCGTTTAATCTAATCTTTGCAGCCATATTTTTTTTACTAGCAGCCATGTTTGTCCCCATCATCTGTTCCCTAATACATACCAACTTTGGTACATACTTGTTACTAAAATAGCATTCATAAAGAATAGTCTATTATTTTCTAATTTCTACATCTCTTAGAAACGTATGGTTTTTAAATCTATGATTGTTGAATTGTGGGTGATAAAAATAAACAAGACAGCTTCTACATGGCGCTGTTTAGTGAATATTAGGCTATAAGTAAGTGTTAATTATTAAGAAGAGAATGACAGTGTGGGGTAGCAGATAAAGTGAGTAGTGATATTAAGGATAAAATAATATACAAGCTAAGAGCGAGTTTTATTCATTTGCTATTAAGCTTGATAATATTTGTC
>WTCC01000038.1 GCA_013138755.1 Gammaproteobacteria bacterium | reverse complement strand
GGTAAATCCAAGTGGAGCTACTGGCACTTATGGAATTTTGCACTTGATGGCATTACTTCATTTACCATCGCGCCATTAAAAATCTCTACCTACATTGGCACTATCACCGCATTAAGTGCATTTGGCTATGGCATTTATATGGTGATTGAAACATTACTTCACGGTAACGAGGTCCCCGGTTATCCATCCCTGATTGTTATTATACTTATATTAGGTGGCATACAACTCGTTGCCATTGGCATTCTCGGTGAGTATCTTGGCCGGATTTTTAATGAAACAAAGCAGCGTCCACTGTACTTTATCAATGAATATTTGCCCGGTATTTATGCTGCTGACAAACAGGCTGACAACAACAATCAGCAATAAAATTTGTCTAACAGAAATCTGCCGGTGAAAACATCTCAACAATTTATTATTTATGCCGGCATTGGCGCCATTGGCACAATAGGACATTATGCTACTCTGATTCTGCTGGTGCAGGCCATACACGCAGAACCTGTTTTTGCCACCACAATTGGTTTTGTTGTTGGTGCATTGATTAATTACGTATTGAACTACCGCATAACATTCAACAGTAACAAACGGCACAGAGAAGCTTTAACAAAATTTTTTTCTGTTGCCGCATTAGGCGCAGTAATTAATGCAACAATAATGTCAACAGGCATTAATATGTTTCATGTGCATTACCTGGTCATACAGGTGATTGCGACCTGTTTTGTGCTTGCACTCAACTTTACTATAAACAAATACTGGACCTTTGCAGATAATCCGTCGAACCAATAATAAATCTCGAAAAGCTTTTTAAGAATATATACAATTACACTGCTGTCCCGTTAACTCTGCGGGGTTATCTACAACCCTTATACTGTCTGGATTAGGCTATATTTATACTATCCGGGACATGGGTGGGATCCGTTGCCTGAGACCGTATGCCGCATGGCAGGTATTTTGCTCCTGCAAAACCTGCACTTCCACCATCCATGGTGGTCGGAGCGGCATTCGAGCGTACATGGATGTATTTACAGCGTGTCTCAGGCGACGGGTCCCATTCATGTCCCGGTTTGTATAATCGTCGACTAATGCTTACTATATCGCTACTTGTATACAATAATATATTTTTTAACGGGACAGCAGTGAGTTATTATTGCTAATCTATATGTAACAAAGGATGCAACAAACACCAGGTAAACCATGACAAAAAATATTATCCGCAGTTTTAAAATCGATGAAGTCGCCATGCGCTACAGTGACTTCGCGCCACGTCTATTTAATTACTGTCTATCACTTGGCATGGAACCACACGGCATTATCCCTTCGCGCGCATTTTGTTCTGATGAAAACCAGGGCTACCCGATCATATTAATTGCAAAACATTTTGGTACCTTTCCATTTAATCACGGCCGTGTCGGTGGTATTGTCGCCACCGATCGTCATGGCCCTCATTCCCACCATGGTAAAGATGTTATTCTGATACAGGCAAGTCATGTGGGTTATGATCCAGAATCAAAAAAGTTCGGCGTGTATCGTCGGTGCCGGTTACAAACCGAAGAGCATGATTTTTCTTCTGACTGTGGAGCCATATGCGGTTTACTCAGCTGGTATAAAGAAGAATACGATTTTGCCTGCCAGCAGATATCACTGAACCGGGATGGCGACAAAAAAACGGTCATCATTGATAATCAGCTGTTAAAGCAGGACAGAGAAGAAGGTCTATTTTTAAATATTGAACAACTGGTTAGCAGCCATGAAGTCATTGACTCATACAGTACAGCCAAATCATTTATTGCATCAGACCAGCTGGTAAATAAAATTGGGGAAAAGTGGCCTGATAAAAAAACAACCATTGGCAAACAGCTGATTCCTGGACTGTTTTACTTCAAACACAAAACAGATAATTTGGTTGCCAGCGGCCTGTTAAATCGCAACCTGATCAAAACCATGCCAGAAATAATATGCAGCTCATTCCCTGCACTAACAGCAGCGCAAATCAATACACAGGTCGAGTTCGATCGCACCTTCAGAACTATCGTCAAAGAAAAAGCTTATCGAGGGAAAAAAGTGGTCTTTATTTCAGGCATCCACATAGACATATCACCACACGAAGGCCAGTTATTCCCGCTAACAAAATTTGTTCCCTGGGCGGCCTATATCCAGAACGAACAGGGCGAAGGTTATACACTGGAGCAACAGGAACTGTACACCGCACTGAATGAACAAAGCACAGTCAATCCATACAAAATTGATTTAACAGAAGCTATTCACCAGATGGAGAGCGAACCTGGAGTTGCACTTCATGTTGATGCTGATTGAGACTTTATAAAGAAATTGCGGTGGCTATGGTGGTCTCTGCTATTATCCAACATCCAACTTTATTCATGTCGACACTGGACGGGTTCGCCGCCGGGATTAATTATTCTGGCGGATATTCTGAATATACCGGCAAGTCATCGGCACAGGACCATTCTGCACGTGAATCCCAGAAAATGCGCCCCTGTGGTGAAACGGGTGGCGGTGTATCAAGCGAACCCGCCGGGATCAGCACAGCATCCAGCTCCGGCACAACCCGCGGCATAGGTCCACCACATTTTTGACAAAAACAGTTATAAAACCTTTCTGCCTCCGGCACTTTATAACGCGCCAGTAAATCTTCACCCTGAAGCCAGGTAATACTGCTCTGCGGTGTTATTAATAAATTACTCGCATGACCTGTGCCTGTCGCCTTGCGACAACGTTTGCAGTGACAGTGATAAAAACGTTTGGTTTCTCCTGTTACCTCATATTGCACAGAGCCGCATAAACAACTACCTTTAACTGTTATATCAGACATGATTTTTCCTTAATTACTAATAAATACGTTGATTATACGACATGCTATTGCAGGTCCGTCAGCAGCAGGGATGCAGCTGCCAAGCTTACGGGGATGGTTTTACAGCGTGACCTGCAATAGCATACCGTATAATTAATAACCTCATTAGCACTTTAATTACAGTATCATAATGACATCCTCTGCTGTAAAAAAGGAATGAAAGAATGAGGTTATTAGATTAATCAAAGACCAAAGTGGGCGGTGACAAATTAGAATCATGCAGACACTGGTTTTATTTCCTAATTTTAAATAAACTGAATAAATAGAAAATTTAGTGGAGTAACCCATGTCTAACTATTCCAAAAAAAATAGAGTGTCCGATAAAACTAAAGATGATGCCATGAAAATTGCGCGTGGCACGCAAAGGCCGGGACAAACTAAAGAGCAAACAAAGCTGATCGCCCAGGGTATACAAAAAGGTATAGATCAGTATAAAAAGCAACAAAGCGTAAAGGCTCGA
This sequence comes from Gammaproteobacteria bacterium, assembly GCA_013138755.1. GTDB lineage: Bacteria > Pseudomonadota > Gammaproteobacteria > SZUA-229 > SZUA-229. Next base: position 1,075 of record WTCC01000038.1, on the reverse strand, counting down.
GAGCTGGATAAAAGACTTAAAAAAGCACATGTTAGTAACATTTCAAATATACCTTCGACTGACAATACCCCTGAGTCTGTAGCTGTAAAAAGTAATATTCTGCCATGGGTATTATTGATAATATCCTGGCTTGGTTTCGCCGCTTACATTGTGTTAATAAAATAATTTCATGGCTGGAACGCAAAAGGTGAAGAAGGCAATGCCAGTAAGTTAAGAATAAACCTGAGTTTGCAGACTAGCTTGTCACTCTTTAGCATCCATGCCACCGCGAAACAAGGACATCTCTGTCCAAAAGTGCAGCGTAAGCAGACGATTTATGCTGCTAATCAGTGTGTTTTTTCCAGTTCTTCCTTTATCATTTTTTTTAGTTTCTCTCTGCAATTGATGGTCTTGCATTGTCCAGCGCATTTACAGCAGAGTTGAAGATCTTGAATCACATCATCCTCTAAATAAAGTAAACACACCAAAGCAATTTCTTCTTTTTCGCGCTCAGTTTTAGCTGCTCCCAGTAATTCAATAGTATTACAGCCTTCGACAAAGCGCTTTATTGCAAAAAAAACAATATGATCAAAATCATAATTTCCCATGCATCCAGGATTCTGACAGGGCATGATGTTTCACCTTCTTTTGTTTAACCTAAATAAACAGCTAAATATTTTTCCAGGCCTCCGACAATTATCTGTCATTTAAGCCCATGTAGCGGTCATATAAATAATAATGCGAAGTTCATGCCAAAATTACCACATACAATATAATCAATACCTTATAACTTTCCAAATCAGGAGCGCCGCCAAAAAGTGTCAAATAACCAAACACTATTCAGAATTATTGACACTTACTAACCCGAACGCTGTTCATCGTTCGGCTTAGCAATATAAGCTTAGTGGAAAAACATTGCCGCAAGGAATCTTGCGTCACGAGGAACAACAGGAGTCACTGCCTCACTGCTGTCCCACAAGTAATACCTGGAGACATGGATCGGAAGCACCTTGCTGAGACACGCCCCATATTAATTAAACTTGGCCCATCCCTGGGCTCGTCAATAAGGCTAGTCGATAATTTTAATAGGTTAACA
>WTCC01000121.1 GCA_013138755.1 Gammaproteobacteria bacterium | reverse complement strand
TACGTATCTCTTTACTCAAGCAGGTTCACCATGAAGCATCGTTGGCCAAACTACAACCAGAGTTGGTTCTTGCTGTTATAGAAGTAGAGAGTTACTTTGATAGTTATGCCGTTTCAAGCGCAGGTGCGCAAGGTATAATGCAAGTGATGCCATTTTGGTTGAAAGAGATTGGTCGCCCCAATGACAACCTCATCGTGCTGCAAACAAACTTGCGTATGGGCTGTACGATACTAAAGTACTATATGGACATGGAAAAAAATGACTTACACAAAGCACTGGCCAGATACAATGGAAGTCGTGGCTCAAGGGTTTACAGTAACAAAGTTCTGAATGCTCTTCGTAACCATTGGTACAAATCGTAGTTTTACAATTCGATTATTACTTTCAAACCCTGACCACTATCTGCATGCGTTAGCAGTAAACTGCCCTGGTGCATCTGCACGACCCGATCCACGATAGATAAACCTATCCCACAACCTGTCTCCTTATGGTTCTCAGCTCGATAAAATCGCTCCATCACACGCTCACGATCTTCTTCAGGAATACCTGGCCCACTGTCCTCAACAACTAGTATTAATTTTGTATTATTAGCCGACAGGTTGATGGCTACTGTACCACCGAAAGGTGTATAAGAAATTGCGTTCGTCAGCAGGTTACGAATCAATAATCGAAGAGAGGATTCATTACCATCAATAAACACACTCTGCGTTTCGTTGAACGACATATCAATTTCTTTATTGATAGCTAATGGCGATAACAGAGCACATTCTTCTATAATTAATCGGGAAAAATCCACCTCGGTAAAATCTTTCGCCAATAAGTTAGGGTCTAATCGCGCTAATGTAAGCAACTGTTCGACGAGATGAGTCGTCCTGTCAACACCTTGAATCACCTGATCGAGTGACTCATTTTTCTGTTCTGCATTTTTTGCATTTTTTGCGAGCTCTGTGTGTAAGCGAATAGCCGCAAGTGGTGTTCTTAATTCGTGGGCAGCATCGGAGGTAATACGTTTTTCGCGCGCCAAGGTATCTTTTAACCGATCAAGCAACTGATTAAGTGCGTTTTTTATGGTGACAATTTCACTGTACTTATAATCTGTTGTAATCAGATCAAGATTTTTTTCGCTCCGACGATTAATTTGAGATGCCAGATACTGCAGAGGTTTTAAGCCCCGATCTATTGTTAGATATAAAATTAGCGATAGTGCCGGTATCAATATGATCGACATATAAAAAAGATCATTACTAATTTTTACGATGAGATCATCTCTTACATCGATCCGCTCTGCGGTAATGCAGCGGTACTGCTGGTTCTTACTAGGCAAACTAAAAGTGCGCCATTTATATTCATCCAGTATCACATTTTCATATCCATTATTCTCTTTAGACATAGGCTCTAAAGGTGCGTTGTAAGATTTTACAAGCAGGTTACCTTCATCATCCCATATCTGAAAAGCCAGCTTTGTTTCATAGATATGCCCATCGTCAGTCTGTTGTTCGTCATCGTATTCTTCAAAATTAATATACATAATAGCCAGGCCATTCTCATCGAGATACTCCTGAATATTAGAAAAACTGGAAACATTATTTTGTGCCTGCACAAGGCTCAAGATAATACGTGCAGAACGTGAAAGCTGTGCATCGAACAGCTCCTGGGTTTCATGAACTACATCTTTATAACCGAACCATGTCGTCCCACCAACGAGGACAACAGAAAAAATAATGAGGCGAAATAGTAATTGAGTGCGAAGAGAGATATTCATTCTTTAGCAACAATATAACCGATTCCGCGTACTGTTTTAATCAATTCTGTGCTAAATTTTTTACGCAGATGATGGATATATACTTCGATGGTATTACTCTCAACTTCATCCCCCCAGCTGTAAAGCTTTTGTTCTAATTGATGCCGGGATAATACACGCCCCTGATTTATAACGAGCTCCACCAAAAGTGTAAATTCTCTTCGTGATAATTCTACTGAGTGATTATCGCATTGCACTGTGTGGGCAGCCGTATTGATACTAATGTTTTTATATTGAATCGCTTCAGATGACTTTCCACGGAGGCGTCTAGCTAATGCTCGGAGACGAGCACCAAGCTCTGAAAATTCAAATGGCTTTATCAGGTAATCATCTGCACCAGCATCTAACCCTGTAACTCGATCTGAAATATCATCTTGTGCAGTCAAGATTAAGACGGGGGTATCATCATTCGAGTCGCGCATGACCCGAAGTACATCGAGCCCACTCATTCTTGGTAACCCTATATCAAGGATCACACAGTCATAGCGCGTCGAATCCAGCGCAGCAAGAGCAGATTCACCATTTTTAAGCCAATCCACGGCATTTTCTTCACGGCGAAGTCCATCACAAACACCTGAACCAAGTAAGGAATCATCTTCGACAAGTAATATTCTCATTTTCTAGGCCATCGGAAGAACTAAGCTTATAGTTACCTTTCTATATTAAGGTTTCCTTAAAAGTATAGAAGAATGTGGTTCCTTAAGGTTGATTTAAGAAATACAGGCTAATCTTACTGCAATCAAACTAAAACAGACATCCATTATGAAGCGTGTTATCTCATTTGTATTATTCACTTTAGCACTGATAAGCAACCATAGTATCGCAGGGTTTAATCAAGCACCTGAGATAAACCTTCCAGGCATTAACGGTAACGTACAGCTTGAAGATCTCAAGGGGAAAGTCGTATATCTGGATTTCTGGGCATCATGGTGCCTGCCCTGTAAAAAGTCATTTCCCTGGATGAATAAAATGAAAGAGAACTATGCAGAACAGGGTTTTGAAATTGTCGCTATTAATCTGGACAAGGAAAGAAAACTTGCAGATGAGTTTCTCAGAGAAGTAGATGTGAATTTTACAGTCGCCTTTGATGAGAGTGGAAAAAGTGCTTCACTATACAAGTTAAAAGGCATGCCAAGCAGTTACTTAATCGGGCGAGACGGAAAAGTTTACGCCTCACATATCGGTTTTAGAGATAAAGACAAACTGCAATTAGAACAGACGATTAAAAACCTGTTAAATAAATAATACGGACCAAAGAAATGAAGCCAACACTCTTGTTTACATTTATTATTTTTCTCACTGGCTGTAGTTCTATGGGCGTCGAACCCTGGGAGAGAAACAACCTGGCTAAACCTGAAATGGCACTGGATAGTGATCCATTAACATCTGCTTTGGATGATCACATCTATTTCAGTAAGGAAGCATCCAGCGGCGGTCGTAGTTTTGGCGGTGGCGGTTGTGGTTGTAACTAGGATTACTCTCTCATGAAAAAACATCATAAAATAAAATTAGCACTTGCTACAGCAACAACTTCACTTTTGGGTGTGACAGCAAATGTACACGCAGAACATTCACCTGATATCGGCGACTGGGATGTTGATGCAGCGATATTATATTACACAGAAACAGACCGAGTCAGTGCAGTCGAACCTGTTATAAGCGCAACAAAACAACTGGATACTGATGAAACCCTATCGTTGAAATTAGTGTTGGACTCTCTGAC
>WTCC01000259.1 GCA_013138755.1 Gammaproteobacteria bacterium | reverse complement strand
ATGCCCGACAATTTCGATAAAAGATGAACGACTCAGCATCTGCCGAGCATCCATACGTTGCTCCTCAAGCAGAACCTTTCCCTGCTCACTTAAATCACCGCTTCTACGTTCAAACAATGCTACGCTTGGAAATAGCATTGTATCCAGAGCACGCACTTCAGCTACAACCAGAATATCTACACGACGATTCTGCATACGACCTTCACGGGTCTTCTCTGAAGCAAGTAGTTCTTTAGAACCCCGTCCGATAACACGTAATGCATCCTCGCTAACTCCCTGGGACACGAGGTAATCAGCCACACTCTCGGCTCGCTTGAGTGATAGTGCCACGTTATAACTCTCATCGCCCGAAGTATCAGTATGACCCACAACGAGTACCAAATATGCCTCCATGAGTTCAGGTCTAAGGGTCGCTATATATTCATCGATCGATGCCTTACCCTCTTCATTTAGCTCTGATTTATCAAATCCAAACATTGATGCAGCAGGAATAGTGACATCCGCAACCACGCCCGTACCTTGACCCAAGATTACCTCAACCGGAGCATCAAGCACCACACCATCACAACCAACGACGGTTGCATCTGCTGGCGTCCAATCGCTACCGTGCCAGCAATCACCTAAACTGTCGCGCCAAATTTCACCGGAAGAATCGGTCACATAACCTGGAACATCACCACGATCTCCAGCCTGCACGCTACCTACGAGCAATGCGCTCGCTGATAACAGACCAAGCAGTCCGGTAAAAATTTTCTTATTTTGAACATTCATAGCAAAACCTCTCCTTTTAACATTTCATTTATAAAGCAACTAACACGCTACGATTATTATCAAGATAGGCGCCACCCTCAGGGTAAATCCACGTATCCTCATAGCCACAACTCTCATGTATCAATATAACCATTTTAAAAACACAGCTATATGATATGGGTCAATAACAGATCACTAATATACTAATTAAAGACTGTGGATGAAAAAAGGGGACGGTGAAAAAAGGGGACGGAGGGATTATTTTTTAATCCCTCCGTCCCCTTTAATTTTCGATAATCATAACCGGGGTAACGACTAGCTTGTTCTGCAGTAATTTGATTGCATTTGCCAGAAAATTATCCCTGTTTGCATTTGCATCGAACATCATAAAACTGTGGATAACATGGTCGCCATCCGGTGTATTGCCTGTCGTTTTGATCAAAAAGCCCATCTCGATTCCGGAGACCTGTCTGTCATATATCAAGTAGGGAGTAACGTCCAGATGCCCCTTGTGCTGCTGCGGAATTTTGAAACTATTGATAACAGAGAATTTCTCGCCAGATAGTTCTACCCATTCCGCTTCGGTGTTTTCCGTTAAAAGATTTCCCTGCACGGAAGCTTTCTCCAAAAACACAGGTTTTACAACTCCATCGATACCAGCCCTGGGGAAAATTTCCACGTTAAAGACTGATGTTGCCAAAATAGATACTCGCTGCACAGGGAAACGCTTGCTGATCAGCACTGGAATTTCCGCATGCCACGGATAATGAAAATGGTCGCAGTTCACCGGTGGCGAATCTAAACCTGTCCCTAACCGCACATACTCAACACTTCGCTTTACGACCCTGACAGGACCGTTAATGTAACCGGAGCTGTAACCTCTAATATCTTTTTCACTAAACTCGAAGTCGAAAGTAAAAGGACCAATGCCTGTGGTTACTTCACCACTGATTTTGTTAGTGGAAAAGATAGAAGCGCCACCCAGTTGAAAATCATCCAGTATCATGGTGTGATCTGGCGAGTATAAAAACTCATGCTCCGGCCCGATTATTCGAAATGTTTCTGGTTCGTACTGAACATAACGGGCATCCGATATCGCAGGTGCATTAGATTCAAAATAGGCCAGGTAAACCCAGCCATTGGTATGGTCAACCGGGTCGGTTATTTTCAGTTCAAGAAGTTTATCTGCACCAAGTCGCACCATACTTTTGCGACCCTTATCGCCTGCATCTATTGCAAGAAACACAAGAACATCGTTTTTATCAAAGATCCTTTTTCCGGCCGGGTCCTGATCATCATGTGTAAGGTTCACCGGCTTCACTGGCTGCCAAAATTCTTCTTCGTCGAACCCAGCATCAAATTCATCAAAGTCGTAAACAGCATCCCAAACCCAGTCATTTGCAGTGTTCTTCTGATCGATCTGGAATGGAACAGGCATGACGTTTCCATCTCGATACACTAAGACTCGCAGCCTGGAAATTTCCACACCCGTCATACCTTCCACCTCGGAACCTGAAACCTCGATGGGGTCAATCGTACGTGTAAGCGAAGCCGCCTCCTCTGCCATGCTCGCTAGTGGCAGAACGAATAGTATTATTGACACTATAAATGTTGGAGTAAACATAGGATTAAAGATAACATGCAGTTCGATAATCTACAGATAAATAGATTAAAAAGGGGCAAATAAAATTGGGGCCTGCCCCCCATTACTGCCTATTGTTGCTATTATTTTGGTCCACAACAAGCAACCCATAATATAGAGACTGAAATGATTAGTGTCTTGAAACTGCTAATAGTTGGAATAAGCATTTATGCTGCGCTCAGTATCTATGTTTATTTTATGCAATCAGGCATGATTTTTTACCCAAATATGCCGGGGCGAAATCTTACTTCCACGCCAGAAGATATTGGCCTGACTTATCAAAATGCAGAATTTATTACTGAAGATAACGTTAAGTTACACGGCTGGTTTATTCCAAATAAAAATGCAAAAGGAACAGTTCTTTTTTTTCATGGGAATGCTGGCAATATATCTCACCGATTAGATTCAATTGCAATATTCCATCGCCTGGAATTAAACGTTTTCATTATTGATTACCGGGGTTATGGCCAAAGCGAAGGAAAAATAACAGAAAAAGGAACTTACCGGGATGCTGAAGCCGCCTGGAATTATCTAAGCCAAACTCAGGGCATTGGCGAAAAACAAATCATCATCTTCGGTCGATCTCTGGGAGCATCTATTGCCGGCTGGCTCGCACGTAAACACACACCTGCTGCATTAATTATAGAATCAGGCTTTACCTCTGTACCATCAATGGGTCAACGATTTTATCCTTTTTTACCCATACGCTGGCTCACTTACTTTAAGTACGACACCAAACAATATGTAAAAGATATCTCCTGCCCTGTCCTGGTTGCACACAGCAAGAATGATGAAATTATTCCTTACGAAGAAGGCCGTGAAATTTTTGACGTTGCACATGAACCAAAACATTTTTTAGAAATGCAAGGCGGACATAATGATGGCTTCATAGTCAGTGGCACATCATATGTTAAAGGACTTAAATCATTTATTAACAAAAACCTGTAACAATTAAGGTTAAATGGTGGCCTGCCCCCCATTATTATCTTGATTAACTTTTAAAGTATCCAGACGTCTATTTATTTTCTCGGTTAACTCCAGATATTGTTCCTTAGGCATATAATGCGCTATTTCCTTGAACGCATAATCTGCTATATCCGCATGCATTTTTGCACTACGGCCATCACCTTTGAGTGCACACTGTACTGATGCATTCATATGAGCCCAAATACTGTCCCTGAGTTTTTCTTCCATGTCGTGATGTAATTCAGGTCCTTTTTCTCTTGCCTTAAAATATTTTGAAAGCTCATCAACCTGTTTCTTATTAAGTGCATATGGATTAGGGCCATCATCTTTTTCATCCGATTTAAATGGAAAGAGATCATGATGACTTTGTGTTACATGCTTAGCAGCCACCCCAGCTTCAGTGACAGGATGATCGGTATCATTTGATCCCTTAGTAATATTTTTTTCTTTCTCGACAACAACGATATTATCAACATACTCTAATATCGAAGTTTTAATATCATTAGCATGTGACTTCTTACTATGGCTGGTATAACTATGATATCTATCCATTAGTTTATGCAACCGAGACACAGCAATCCGGTAATACAGTTGCTGTAACTTATGAAGAAGCATACATAAAAAATCAGATATTTTCATAATGGGTAACCCTTTGTATTTGTAACGCTCTCAATATGATAATGGGGTCACTAAGCAGGTTTATCCAGGGTTAAAACGGACTAATTAAAGGGGACAGAGGGATTATTATTTAATCCCTCCGTCCCCTTTTTACTAGAACCAAAACTACATACGGTACGTTAGCTATCGGCGGTAATTTCAACGCTTTGCTTTACTGGCATTCAAAAGGTGTAAAACGAAGCGGTTTAGCATTTGAATGTTCGGTAGAATCCATTGCCAGGGCTTGCCTGGATTCCTTCAGATAATCCATAATACTGTCAGCAGTTAATTTAAAGGTAGGAGATATGTCCATTCCTGCGCTTTTTAGTCCTTTAGCAGTCCATTTATTACACGTGTTCATGAAATAAAAATTTCCTGCGCCTTTATAAAACTGGCTATTTCCATATATTCCACCCTTCAGTTCGAATATTTCACCCTGCTCATCTTTATAAAAACTTTCTGAAATAAATTGTAATAAAGACGAGTACTCTCTTCCGCTGAGGCATAATCTCTCGACTGTACTATTTGCGAAATACTTATCGGCCTTCTTAGGCACAGCAACGGCATGAATAACAGACTCCGTTGGCCAAAGTATTGCATTTATAGTTAGGCCTGTTGTTACTTCTTTAGCCTGGTAAAAATCTTTATCACCCCATCCAAATTCAATATAAGGTATGTCCTCAAATCTTTTCCTTAACTTGGGAAGTAGACTTTGAATTTTTTTAGCAGGGACAACAAATCCAGTATGCCAACCGTGGCTTACTATGTATATTTCTTCTTGTCCTGCCACAGCGGGCATTTCAAGGTGATTAACCACATATGGCTTTGAAGAGCACGCTGTCAACAGAGATAAAATGACGATTAATAATTTGACCTTCATAGCATGATTTACTGAGAGTCCTAACAGTTACTATACAGCCCCCGCCGGTCCGTACAGTATAAATTAGTAACATCTAATAATTATGTAAAACTGCCCTGAATTTATTTCATCTTCTTAAACAAAGAATCAACCATATCCATAGGCAAAGGGAAAACGATAGTATTAGATCGCTCACTTGCAATTTCAGTCAGTGTTTGTAAATAACGTAATTGCAATGCCTGTGGTTGCTTGGAGAGTGTTTGTGCAGCTTGCAACAATTTATCTGCAGCCTGCATTTCTCCTTCTGCATGAATCACCTTTGCGCGTCGTGTACGTTCGGCTTCTGCCTGTTTGGCTATCGCGCGGATCATGCTCTCATCCAAATCGACATGTTTTATTTCGACATTACTGACTTTAATGCCCCAGGCATCAGTTTGCTGATCAAGGGAATTTTGGATATCTATATTGAGACGCTCACGTTCTGACAGCATCTCATCCAGTTCATGCTGCCCCAACACGGATCTAAGCGTCGTTTGAGCAAGTTGACTGGTCGCTTCATAAAAATCTTCCACCTGAATAATGGCTTTATCCGGTTCTATGACACGGAAATAAACCACTGCATTTACATGCACTGAAACATTATCCCGTGAAATCACATCCTGACTGGGCACATCCATGACAATGGTACGCAAATCAACTCTAACCATTTGCTGAATAAGCGGGATAACAATAATAAAGCCTGGTCCTTTTACTTTCCAGAAACGCCCGAGTAGAAAGATTACACCGCGTTCATATTCACGCAGTATTCTAATCGCACTAACTATTAGTAAAACAACAATTACTATTACAGCGTATAGAGCATAAGCAGTCATGATTCATCCCCCTGTTTTGAAGAACCTAAGGGCTCTACATGTAGTATTAAACCTTTAACGTCAATAACTTTAACTTGCTGGTTTTTATGCAATGGCGTATCGCTCATGGCCTGCCAGTTTTCACTATGAATAATGACAGTGCCTTTATGATCAAAATCATTAACCACGGTAGCATCTCCTCCAATGAGTCCCTCTAATCCACTAACCACTGGACGGCGACGTGCTTTTACTGCCATTCCAACAATAAAAATAAAAATCAACGCA
>WTCC01000306.1 GCA_013138755.1 Gammaproteobacteria bacterium | reverse complement strand
GAGGAGTGGCAGTCGCGACTTGATATTCCCGCAGGTGTAGAACAATTAATAATCAGCAGTCCACGTGGCGGGCCGCCGGGTCTGGATATCGATGTCTTTTTAACAGGTGCTGACGCGATTACCCTGAAACATGCTGCAGAAGAGCTCGCTGATGCCATGGAAAATTATGATGGCCTGAGCAATATCCTGGATGACCTGCCTTATGGCCGTCAGCAATATATTTTCGAGCTTACGCCACTGGCGCAAGCAGCCGGTTTAACAATTGCTGAAGTTGGTCGCCAGTTACGTACGGCGCTTGATGGGCAGTTGTTGCAAATCTTTTATGATTCAGATGAAGAAATTGAAGTGCGCATTATGTTGCCCGCGAAAGAGCGAAAGTTCCAGGGTATCCTTGAAACACTGCCGATCATAACGCTAGCGGGTAAGCGCCTGCCATTAAGTAATGTAGTGTTACTTTCATCCCATCAGGGGCTGGAATTACTGCGCCATACTGACACTAAACTGGGCGTGCATGTAACGGCAGAAGTTAATGAAAAAGTAACCAATGCCAACGAAGTGCTGGAAAAATTACAGCAGTCAGCGATACCTGAGATACTGAAAAAATATGGTTTGCAGGTTAGCTATAAAGGCAGGGCAGAAGAAGAACGTGAAACCACCTCTGATATGAAGCAGGGAGGTTTACTGGCGCTGGTATTGATTTATATTATTCTTGCCTGGGTATTTGCCTCATATAGCTGGCCGCTTGCGGTTATGATGGTTATACCGTTTGGTATTAGTGGCGCTATATTTGGACACTGGTTTTTGAATATTGATTTAACCATTCTGTCCCAGTTCGGTATCTTTGGCCTGTCTGGTATCGTGATAAATGATTCAATCATTCTGGTGACTTTTTATAAACAACTTCGATCGAAAGGCCTGGATGTACATGATGCCCTGAATGAATCTGCATGCCTGCGCCTGCGAGCAGTGTTGTTAACCTCATTAACAACCATTGCTGGTTTAACACCCCTGCTTTTTGAAACATCATTGCAGGCTCAGTTCCTGATTCCTATGGCTGTCAGTATTTCATTCGGACTCGCATTTTCAACCTTGCTGGTATTATTTGTGGTACCCGTTTTTCTTTCTTATATTGAACAACTGAATGTTGGCCAAAACAACGTTCGGGCTAGTAATTAACAAGTAGGCTGTAATCGTTACCGCTGTGTCTTATAATTAAATGGCGCTGAAGGCATAAATTATGCCTGGCGCACTTATGGTTATAATCCGCGTTACTTAATCGACGTTTTATATTGTTTTTCAGACATAGTGTAAGTAGCAAAGGGTGATATATATTAACAAGACGTGTAAAAAGGATACCCTAAACAGTTGATGAAAACTAATTTCTCATCTTTTTACACCAATCTCTAAGAGTTTGATCCCCCGTAGTTTACTGTGGGGTAGTTTATTTTCGTCAATAATCTGTCTTTCATCCTGTGATTTATCTAAACAGCTTGCTTAATCGGTGACAATATTTTGCCATCGTTGGTAAGTTACTTGTAAGTCTTTGTTATTGCTAAGAAATATATTTTGGCACAGTTGTTGCTTTGTAAATTTGTAAGATTACAAAACAGAGGCAATTAAGATGGCTGAAACCAGCATAAGATTACAGGATGCCAGTCTAAAACACGAAAAACAGGGCAGCGGGTATCGGGTATCAGGGCTTTTAGATGATGATAGCTTTAATGAATTTATTAGCCGTTTACATGAATATCTCGACTTTTATCAGTTATTCAACACCTTTATAAATGAGCTTAGAGCGACAGTCCCGTGCGATAGTATCGAGTACGAAAATAAATCAACGGAAACCTCTCTGGTAAACGGTTCTACTGGCAGACATCATTTTGAATGTACCCTGAAATATGAAGGGCTGTCCCTGGGCAGGATACGTATAACACGTGACACTAAACTTTTAGATAACGAGCTGGACATCATTGAAACGATGCTGGCAGGTTTGACCTTGCCTTTACGTAACGCTTTACGTTACCAGCAAGCTGTTCGATTCGCGTTGCGTGATGAACTAACGGGTTTAAGAAATGGAAGTTATTACCACGATGTCGTTGATCTTGAAATTAAGCGGTCGCACCGTTATAAAAATCCTTTTTCCTTATTAATGTTAGATCTTGATGATTTTGAAAATATTAATACTAAATATGGTCGTCAAGCTGGTGATGCAATACTTCATGAAGTCGCTGGTCGAATAGGTGAAAAAGCGCGTAGTAGTGATGTCGTTTTTCGCAATGCAGGTGATAAGTTTCTTGTCTTCCTGCCTAATACGGATAAGGCTGAAGCCAGGATTGCGGCTGGAAGAATAAAAGATTTTGTATTAGCCAGGACATGTGAATATGAAGATAAGGTTATTTCATTTACCTTAAGTGTAGGTGTGGTTACCGTTACCCATGGCGACACTGCGGACAAGCTGATAGACAGAGTTGATAAAGCTATATTTCATGCAAAAATCCTGGGTAAAGATCGTATATATGCTGATTCATTTACCGATGGTGTACACACAGGACAAGTCTAATGATTACACAACAAACAAATTATTCGGACATAGCTGCTGCGCATAAGCAAAATACTACAGCAGACAACAAAAACATAAGTAGTGTGTTATCTCAAATACAGGATGATGGTCCCGCTTATGCTGACTTACAAAGGCGAGGTAACTTAATTGATTTACGCTCAGATAAAAGTAACCAGACACCGGCCATGCAGCAAAGTGCGGGGGTAAACAATGAAAAAAAACAGCCTGATTTATCAGCAGCGATTATACCAAACCGTATGCAAAACCATGGTAGAGATGTACGTGATAGAGATACAGTAGCAACAGGCATAAATAAAAATAAAACCACATGGATTCAATTATCTCTTATTTTATTTGTTGCTCTGGTGATTACGTTTTTTCTGTTCAGGCTTGATGCTCGAACAGATCAACTTGAAGTTTCACTAAATTCACTTGATGATGACGTGTTGGACAGTATTGATTCTTATGATAATGAAATATCACCCGAATTTAGAAGTATCAAAAAAGCATTAAAAGCGGTAAAACAGGAACTCGAACTTATTAAAGGTAATACAGTACCAGGAATGAAATTTGATAAGCCCGCTGTAAGTAAATCATTCGTCAATGAACAATTTCAGCAGACATCAATGAATGACAATATTGACATCATGGAAGATGAAATACTGGCTTTAAAAAATGAACTGAAAATTGCAAAAGATAAGCTTAAAGTTATAAGTGCCAATAAGGCAGGTTATAAAAATTTAACTATAGATGAGAAAACTTCTGCTGTAACTGCAATTTCAACAACTGGATGGGTGGCAAATCTTGCTTCTTTTACAAATAAAAACAAGGCAGATAAATCGCTAGAACCGTTATATGCAGCTGGCCTGTTGCCATTGATTCAGGAAGCAAACGTCAATGGACGACGTATATACCGATTAATTATCGACGGCTTTGCCAGTCAGGCTGATGCAAAATTGTTTGTACGCCGGGCAGATGACGAATTTGGTTTGCCAGGTGGCTGGATAAGAAAAAGCTAACGTTGTTATTTAATGTGTATCTGATTAATTTTTTATAATTTTCACCACGAAGAGCACGAAGTACACGAAGAAAAATCATAGCTAATGATAAAACACTATTAAAAATGATTCAGGTGTACTTTGCCCGGCATGCTTTAAAACGTCGTGATCTTCGTGTGCTTCGTGGTGAATGTGTTCTTTTTTTGATGAGGCTGAGTAGTTACAATATTTTTATGATTAAACGATATCAACTAAATAAATTTGTGCGTTATATGTGTTTCTGCCTGGCTACGTGTTTCACCATGTCTACTGCTGTGGCAGGAACTTATCAGAGCCATAAAAGTATTTACCAGGCAGCACAGGATTTTGTTCGTTTACATGTGATATCGCAGCAAAATAAACAGGCAAAAATTAAAATAGGTACACTGGATTCAAGATTGAAGCTTAAACAGTGTAATAAACCTCTGCAGGCATTCCTGCCTGATGGCAGCCGGGATCTGGGAAAAACAACGATCGGGGTTAAATGTAATGGAACTAAACCCTGGTCGTTACATGTGTCGGTTACCATTAGTGTTTTTAAGAATGTACTGGTAGCGTCACATCAATTACAAAAAGGAACGGTATTGACTGAATCAGACATTAAGCTGAAAAAAATTGATCTGGCTAAATTGCATTACGGATTTTTTGAAGAGTTGAAACAGGGGACAGGCAAGAAACTAAAAAGGCGGATTCTGGCTGGCGCGGTATTAACGCCAGCTATGTTAAAAAATCCACAGCTTATTCGTCGTGGACAACAGATAACCATTATGGCACAGTCAGGACGAATGATGGTGCGTATGGAAGGTAAAGCATTAGCCAATGGTGCTGTTGGTGAACGCATAAAAGTGATGAATATGAAATCCAGAAAAAAACTGGAAGGTGTAATAACATCGTCCGGCGAAGTGAAAGTCGATATATAGCGCCTGAACGAAAAGTAGCACTACTGCGGTTGCTCCATATATTACTGAGACACATGAAAAGGATACCCTGTATTCAAGATTGTCTGTAGCATGGATGCTACAGACAATCTTGAATACAGGGCATCCTTATTACACGTCTTGTTAATACGTAAGCCTGGCACCACGAGATATAGTCACTTAGAATAACTAAACTTCTATATCTTGTGATACCAGTCTTACCTACCTGGATCAGCCTCGCAACGAGCTATTTTCGTTCAGGCACTATATAAAAAATAATCTAAATTAGATTAAAGTTTTTAGATGTACTGTCGTTATACTATGTGATGAAAAAATTAATACGATTGAGGATAGATTTATGTCTATAGATATCAATGGGATATCATCTTCCAGGGTGCATGTCCCACCAGACGAAAGTCAGGTAAAACAACAAATTGAACAACAACCTGCAAACACGGAAACAGGTAAGTCGTCAACCGCAGATACGGTCAGTATTTCTGATAATGCGGCACAGCTTGGAAAACTGGGCAACACAGTTGACACTGGGCCAGTAGTCGATATGCAGCGTGTTGAGCAGGTTAAGCAGGCTATTAGTGACGGTACTTATGAGGTTGATGCAACAAAAATTGCGGATAAATTGATGCAGTTTGAAAGCATTCTGAAATCTTAGCAGGACTGTAAAGTAATGCTTCTGACAATGCGAACTAATAAAAGCAAGCTAATAAAAGCAAGCCAATAAAAGCAAGCTAATAAATGCACGGGTGAAACATGGTTATGTCGGCAAATAATCAACAACAGGAAATAAAACAGATACTTCAAACGGAAGTTGAATGTGTTCATCTTCTTTTGAAATCATTAGAGCTGGAGTACGAAGCGCTCGCGGAGCATAATTCAGCGACTCTTGAAGAAGTAGTGCAAGATAAACAGGAAAAAATACTACAGCTTGAAGTGGTTAGCAGGCAGCGAGAAAAATTACTTGCTTCTTTTGATAGCGCTAATGCGGATGCCGAAGCCGATGAAAGCCAGCAAAACAGGCGTTATCAATTTAATGATAACAGGCAACTCACAGAGTTATGGAACGAACTGGTCAATGTGGCCGAAGAGTGTCGTGAGAAAAATCGTGTTAACGGTAGTATCGTTGAACTGGTTTCCAGGCAGTCGCGTCATGCACTGGACATATTGCGCGGTATAGCACCAGATGCATCAGCCGTTTCCGAGTTGTATGATAATGCGGGCCATACTAAGTCATT
>WTCC01000334.1 GCA_013138755.1 Gammaproteobacteria bacterium | reverse complement strand
CATGGTTGCCGTCGTTGCGTAAGCCTATGCGGATCATTTCCTACCTTGTTCGACCTGGTCGACGAATCAGAGACCATGGAGGTCGATGGCGTCGCCAAGCAAGATTACTGGAAAGTGGTCGATGACTGTTTTATGTGTGACCTGTGTTATCTGACAAAGTGCCCATACGTACCACCACACGAGTGGAACGTTGATTTTCCACATTTAATGCTACGAGCAAAGGCACATAAATTTAAAAATGGCAAAACTAAATTACGCGACCGTCTAATTACCTCTACCGACACCTTAGGTAAATTTGCAACTCTTCCTGTCATTAATCAGACGGTGAACGCTGCCAGCAATAATGGTCTGGCGCGTAAGATACTGGATAAAACATTAGGCATACATCCAGAATCCTTATTACCCAAATATGATTCGAACACGCTAGTTAAACGTGACAGGGAACGCATCAATCAACACAATAACCCTGAAACGACCGACAGAACGACTGGCAAAGTTGCCATATTCGCCACCTGCTATGGCAACTTCAACGAGCCACAGATCGGTGAAGACTTAATAAAAGTATACGAACACAACGGTTTACAAGTCCAGCTAGTACAAAATACTCAATGCTGCGGCATGCCCAAACTTGAGCTAGGTGATCTAGACGCAGTTACTAAAGCAAAGGATGCCAATATAAAAATACTCGCTCAGCTAGTTGATGACGGCTGGGATATCGTGACACCCGTGCCGTCTTGTACGTTAATGTTTAAACAGGAGTTGCCGCTGATGTTCCCTGAAGAAGCAGAGGTTATCAAGGTGCAGCAGGCAATGTTTGACCCGTTTGAATATCTGATCCTGCGCCACAAAGCAGACAAGTTAAACACTGCGTTTAAAACAGCCCTTGGTAAAATATCCTACCACGTTGCCTGCCATCAACGCGTGCAACGCATCGGCATGAAAACACGGGAGGTTCTTGAACTTATACATGACACTGAAGTATTACCTATCGAGCGCTGCTCAGGTCACGATGGTACTTACACGTTCAAAAGCGAATTCCATGACACAGCGATGAAGATCTGCAAACCGGTAGTCAACCGCGTCAAACAAAGCGGTGCAGACGTATACACTAGTGACTGCGCTATGGCAGGACATCATATAGAAGCTGGACTAGCTGATGGTACAAAACCTGTTCACCCCATAACACTGCTTAGACAAGCCTACGACATCTAACCAGACCTGATACCCTACATCAAACATCTAAAGATACACTTATGAGTAAATTGACACGACAAGACCTATACAGCCTGGAAGACTATTCAGAAATGCGCGATGACTATCGGAAAAAAGTCATGGCACATAAAGTTAACCGTCGCCTGGAACTAGGTGACCACATCCTGCTGACATTCGAAGACAAACTCATCATGCAGTACCAGATTCAGGAGATGCTAAAAGCTGAAAAAATCTTTGAATCCGTCGCTATCGAAGAAGAGCTGGAAACCTATAACCCGCTGATTCCAGATGGCAGTAACTGGAAAGCAACCCTGATGATTCAATACCCCGATGTAGAAGAGAGACAACGACAACTGGCACTGCTGATCGGTATCGAAGACCTCATCTGGATGCAGGTAGATGGCTTCGACAAGATATATGCGATTGCTGACGAAGATCTTGAACGCACCAATGATGTGAAAACGTCAGCTGTGCACTTCATGCGTTTCGAACTGGATCAAGCGATGGCCTCAGCAGCTAAAGCTGGCGCTGATATTTCAGCTGGTGTGGAACATAAAAACTACCAGGCAATAATCGACCCTATTGCGAATAACCTTCGCGACTCTCTAACCGCTGATTTGGCCTGAAAAGATAAACTATACAGACACAAAAAAGCCTGCTTTAGCAGGCTTTTTATTAGACGGTAAAAATGCAGCTTGCCGTTATTCTGACGCTACTTTAAATACCACATCGGTATCAACAACTTTGAGACCTTCCGGCAGGTTCGGTATCACTATCTTGTCAACTTCCGTATCATAAATGTCTGTTAACTCACCCGTATCTACATTGTATAGATGCTGGTGCGCATCAGTGTTCGAATCATAAAAAACTCGTTCACGGTCAATTAACACTTCTCGGACTACACCTTTATTAGTAAACAAACCCATCGTGTTATAAACCGTCGCACGTGATACACGATTACCTGCTTCTGTCACACCATCCAGAATCTTTTCAGCTGATAGATGCTGAGGACGCTGAAATAAAAATTCAGCAATCTCGATACGCTGCCTGGTAGGCGAAATATTAAAATGCTGGAGTAATGAAACAACATCGTTACGCTCAAGCGGAAAACTAATATTTAAACTATTCATGCGCGTATTATAACCAAGTTATTAGAAAATGTAAGAGAAAACCTGCAATTTTGTCATGAAATTTTCTCACCCCAAGTCTCTTGCACTAAAAAGGCTTTATCCCAGCCATAGCACGGGTTACAAACCTGAAATTGCAGAGGTAAATGTAGCTTTTTATCAAAAATCATCTTAAAAAGATGGTTTTCATCACAAACATCCTGCTCATTTAGTGTCGGAATACTTTCCATCCATCCTTGTTTTATTAAAGGCACGAAACACTGTTCACTATCAAACTCTTGATGAAACTGACTCTCCTTCAACCACCAACTATGTTGATGATTTAAACAGCATTGTCGCGGCGAATTCAATTCCTTTAAACTATCTTCTGATTTTAGTCGTTCCGTATTTTTTACTGAAGCAGCCAACAAACGATTCCACGGATAGTATAATCGCCCTTTTAATATAACCGCGCATTGATCAATATCAATATTCTTCTGTTCTAACCACTGGCGAACCCGCGAATCTCTACTCACGATACTCTGTCGCTGCAGAAGATGCGCCACCTTAAGGTCTAACCGATCACGACGATTAGGCCCATACCAGTTACTCATCTCACTGGTATCTCCTACCCCGAGATAAAATTTGACCGCCACTTCCCAGTGCACCATCTGATTACTCACCTTATCAAAAACGATAAAATCTATTTCACCCAGCGTTTCACCATCCACGATAATCTGTAAATTATTCTCTATCACCTCGTACCGCGGATGATGACTAAACCAGTATAGCCAAAGCGTTTCAAACACCTTCCCTAATCGCCGATCCTTCTGTTTGTCGAGCATATCCTCAAGTTCGGACGGGTCTTCATCAACCTTGCGGAACCATGGCAATGATTCCTCATAGGCACACTGGTACCATCGACTATCCGGCCAGCGACATGATTGATCTGGTTGCAAGACAAGCGGTGGGCTGGATATCGCCCAGGCCAGATCACGAACCGATTGATGCTTAAAAGGAATAACGACTGCAGCCATAATTTAAGGCACACTTAAAATAAATTTATAGGCATAATATAAGGTAATTTGATTATTATGTATAAGATCTTGTGATGCTTTAAAACATGAAACACGCTCTATTTCCCTTGAATACCATCATATTTCCCGGCGGCATTCTACCGCTACAAATCTTCGAACAACGCTACCTGTCGTTGATTAAAGACTGCATGAAACAGCAGACAGGTTTCGTCATCGTGTTAATCAGTGAAGGCAAAGAAGTTGGTGGTACACCGCAGATCTATTGCACTGGCTGCTATGTTGACATCATCGACTGGGAGTCACTGCCAGGCGGCCTGCTCGGCATCAGTATCCAGGCCAGACACCGCGTGCGATTGTCCAACAGTACTGTACGCGATGACGGTTTA
>WTCC01000287.1 GCA_013138755.1 Gammaproteobacteria bacterium | reverse complement strand
AGCATTACGCAACGTGATGTATCGACGAGAACACGGTTCATCATGCGATAGAAACTGCGTATTAATGAGACTGCTATAACTTGTTATGCTTAGGGACAAAATATACTCTAACCGTACGGAAAAAATTTATTCTAATCGATTAAGGAAAAGATAAACTTTACTCATATTAAGAAACAGATGCCAGTTAAAATCTGCTGCTACTTTCTATTCTGTAAGGCGGGCACTGCCCACCTTACTGCACCATAAAACCAGTACTTTGTCGGACGATGCCAGGCCTACGCTATTACACAAATCTTCAATACGAGTTATGTTTGAGTATTCTTAGTCAAAATAGTTTTCAACTTTTACAACTGAATCACATCCAGACCTAGGTCACCGACTTCTTCAAAAGTCGCAGCGCTGGTGATGACTGCGGTACTGGCTTCACCATTTTTCAGATAGACGTCAGTGACTCTTTTTAGATCTTCGATGGTCACTGCCAGGACGTTCTGGCGAAATTGTTGCAACTTCTCTCTACTTCTACCATGCAGCTCATTGTGAAATGCCGATCTTGCTTCACCTGCAGGTGATCCGGGTTTATCCATACCACCGATTACCCCAAGTATGGCTTCTTCAAGTTGACGATCTTCGTGCTCATTTTCAAGCATCCAATCTATCGCTTTATCAAAATCATCTAGCGTCTCGCTTAAACGTGGATCTCGGTATGAGTAAAATTTGAATGCCGCAATATTAGTATCGTTACTGGCACCACCACCGTATGCACCACCCTGTTCTCGGATAGCAGTATGTAAATAACCATTCCTTAGAAACCCACCAAGCACAGATAAAGCCGCTGCATCTGCATGTTCCATTGTTACTGCCGGGTAAGCTTTCGCACAGAAATTAACTTGTGTGTTAGCTACCCACATCTGCTGAGTACGCTGCTTGATCTCAGGTAAAGTAAATACAGAATCCACATCAGTATCATTTTTCTGCCAGACATCCTCGAAGTCGGCCACAGCTTCATCAACTTTGTCACTTTCAAGTGTCAACATGTATGATTTTACGGCTGCTTTTATTTTTTCATGGATAGACGCAAACACCTTTATTGTTTGTTCTAATGCGGCTTTATCAGAATGAGAATCATCTAGAGCCTTTATAGACCTGATTCCTTCTAAGCCACCGTATTGATGCCCGAGTAAAGCTACTGGACTCAAACCACTAGCTGCAGCCGTCATTGCGAGAGTATGGCCACTTCCAGTAACACTACGCTCACGGCGAGTACGCATCTGGGTAAACAGCTCGGCGATACGATCACTTTCATCGAAGCGGACACTATTTAATGTCTCCGACATTAACTCAGCCAGCTTTTTATTATTACGAACTAATGCTTTACCTGAAAACACATAATAAGCACTTATCTTCTGCTCGTTGTCGGTATTAGCGCGAATACTGTGATGCGAATGAATGCCACCACTTACGCTAGACTGCCATTCCTGTACCTGCAAGTAATCCTTATCACTGCAACCCAGCTCTGTCATGCAAGACGAGTAGTATGGTAATAGTGCCAATTCACTATCAGTTAATTCAGGTAACTCACAGATTATTTCGTGATAAACAAGACCATTAGTGCCTTGTTTATAAATAGTAGAGTCAGTATTCGCAATTGTTTGTTTAGTTGCTTCAGGTATTTTCACCTCTGCAGGCACGTCATCGAGATCGACTTTAGGTAAAATCTCAGGATTGTCTTCCTGTAGCTGTCGCTCTGATAATGCTTCAGTACGTTGAATGACTTGTTGTTTCTCTACATCAGTCATCGACGCTTTCATTGCTGACAGATGATCTTTCTCAGCTAGCTCTTTACGTTGGCTTAAATTCTCATCAGGACGTAATGTCAGACGAACGCGATGCTGGTTCTCAAGTAATAACTCTCGAACAAGATTCTTAATAAACTCCGGGTCTTTGATATCTTCACGCAACGAGTCGATAACAGGATCAAGGTTCAATAATGATGCCGGATCACTGCGATGGATCGCTGCTGTTAATCCATTAAGGATTAGTTGCAAGCCAAAAGGATATCCATCGCCACCAACTTCGCGTTGGCTTAACTCTAACTGATGTAATACAGCTTCAACTTTCTCATGAGCCACGCCATTAGTCGCAACATCATTAAGCACATCGAGAACTAATTGCTCGAAAGCTTGTGCTTTTTCGACAGTACTACCTTCAATGCCACACAGAAAGCACATCTCATAATTAGAATCTTCCAGACCACATAACGGTGATGGTGCAGCACCCAGATCAGTTTTTTCTAACGCCTGGCGTAATGGTGATGAACTATTATCAAACAGAACCTGCGACAACAAGTTAGCTTTCATCATGTCATCAAGTGAGGTGCAAGGACCTAATAACCAGCTCATGACATGATGCGTTTTGTCATCTGTATTTTCATCACCCACAGCATCAAAAGCGTAGGCTTCTTCGACCACTAGAGGTGCCAGATAACGCTTTTCAGGCTTAACCGAGATAGTAGCATCCAGTTTGTCGAATGACTTCAATGCCTGCTCTTCAAACTTTGCCTGATGCTCGAAAACCGGAATATCACCAAAGGTCATAAAAATAGCATTACTTGGATGATAATGCGTTTGATGAAAGTCTTTTAGTTGTTGATAAGACAGATCAGGGATATCCTGAGGCTCGCCACCACTATTGTAATGATAGGTTGATGTTGGATACAGATATTTGCTAACTTCCTGCCACAAGACACTGACGGGTGAGCTCATCGCACCTTTCATCTCATTGAATACGACACCTTTATATTCAAGTTCACTGTCTGAATTTTTTGCATCCTTAAACTCTACTCGATGACCTTCCTGTAAAAAGTCCAGTTCATCCAGACGAGTAAAAAACACTGCATCGAGATAAACATCTAACAAATTATTAAAATCTTTTTTATTCTGACTGGCAAAAGGATATGCAGTCCAGTCACTACTGGTGAACGCATTCATGAAAGTGTTGAGTGAACGACGGATCATCATGAAGAACGGGTCGCGAACCGGGTATTTTTTACTGCCACATAATGCTGTGTGCTCAAGGATATGTGCAACGCCAGTAGAATCCATCGGCACTGTTCTAAACGCAACTAAAAACACATTCTCTGTATTCTCAGCTTCCATATGATAATGCAATGCACCCGTTTCTATATGTTGATACTCTTGCAGAGTGAGATTTAACGAATCGATTCGTTCACTACGTATCCAGTTAAATGCAGGGTGATGTTTAACTGCACCATTCCCTGTTGTCTGATTGTTATCACGACTGCTAGCTGTAGGATTTACTGTTGACATATAATGCTTAACTCTCTCTTAGGTACTACTTATTTTTATCTAATGACGTACAAGTTTATAAACAGTCTCTACCAACGATGATAACCCACGATCTTTAAAACCTGGTTCATCATTAATAATGTCTTTAAAACACAATTTCTCGATTGAAAAATTATCCGAATATAACTTATTGACGTCTTCTTCAGACACAGAAAACGGTGGGCCATTCATTTCTGACTGATCATAGGTGAGCGTTACTAACAGACTACGAATTCCAGGCTTCTGTAATTCAGCCATCTTTTGCGCATACTTCTCACGCAATTCAATCGGTAAGGCAATCAGTGAGGCACGATCAAAAATATCGGTAACACCATCCAGGTCGGCTTGCTGCAGAGAAAAGAAGTCACCCTGAAGTATTTCGATCATAGACGTCTGGTCGCTAGCCTGATACAGAGCATATTCTTCTTTCTCGGCATGCCTGTAGTTCAACGCATTACCTTCAAAGAAATCTTTAACCGCACGTTCACTGCACTCGACGGCAAAAACTTTATAACCATTCTGCGAAAGCCAGAGCATATCCTTACTCTTGCCGCATAACGGTACAAATACTTTAAGCTTATCGCGCTGTTCTACTGCAGGGCCCTTTTGACCATAAAAATACATCAGGTATGGATTGATAACTTGCTGATGAAAGCCAATCTCATCGTTATCCCAGCGCTGTAACCAGAAATCAATTTCCATGATTATTAATTAGCTATCGCCCGGCTTCCAGACACCGAAAGCATCTTCTGGTGGTTTCATATCCTGCTCGACCTGATCCAGGACTTGACCCATAAAATGCCCAAGATCACCTAACAATGACTTTTTATCCACACCAGGCTGATCTTGATGTGCTAATACGTAACCAGTCACCGCTGATAGATATTGCATAAAATATAAATCATTCTCCGCTGCAGGATCGTGCTTTGTAATCACGCTTTTGATGTCTGAAATCATCTCAGACGATAGTTGAATACCACCACTCATAGTCTCTATTTCCTTAAATATTTAATCTATTTATAATGGTGATAGTCTAAGCTATTTCAAGCTCACCGAACAGGAATCATTATGTATAAACTCTGTGTTTATGTCCCTGAAAACTCTGTGGAAAAAGTCAAAAAAGCGCTTTTTGACTCTGGTGCTGGACGAATCGGTAACTATGATAACTGCTGCTGGCAAACTAACGGAACAGGGCAATTTCGTCCTCTAGAAAATAGTAATCCTGCAATAGGGACAATCAATGATATCGAATATGTTCCAGAGATTAAAATTGAAATGGTTTGTGAAAATAATTTAATTAAAAATGCCATTCAAGCAATGAAAGACAGCCATCCTTACGAGGAACCGGCATTTGATGTTTGGCAATTGACTGAATTTTAAAACTCTGATCCGTAAGTTAAACAAGTTTTTATCCCTCAGTCCCTTTATTTTCCACCAATAGCGGTCACTTAGAAAAATGATGCTAAACATCCGCCATCAATCATAAGCGGTTGTTCTCTCGTTCAAGTCAAACTTTTGAAATTCTCCCATAAGAGACCTTTAGGATTGGTTAAAAGTTAATCCCGTCCCCTTTAATTTCAAATATTATTAGTCGCTTCGCATCTATAAGACGACTTTAAACTAACTTAACCGACAAAGCATAAACACTAAATAGCAGACATTCGTAAAATGTTATTCGAGCTAATTAATTCAGGTAATCACTTTAATTTTTGTAATTTCTTCATTAATGTTTGAGCGGCAAACTCATTACCAGCATCACGATGAAATGCGATTAACGCTTCGAGAATATTGGCATCCTGAGGGAAT
>WTCC01000116.1 GCA_013138755.1 Gammaproteobacteria bacterium | reverse complement strand
CGTCTGAACCATTTAAAACCGTGGTCAGCGCTTCGCCAATAAGCTGTTGCGACACCCCTAACCTTGCCGCTCGCTGGCGGTCGATGACAATGGTCAGTTTTTCTGCCGGGTATTCCACGCTGTCATCAACATCGACAATATTGTCGGTAGCCTCAAACACTTCACGCAATTGTTTCGCCTGTTGTATTTGTCCCTGGTAATCCAGGCCATACACTTCGGCCACAATGGGCGACATCACCGGTGGCCCCGGTGGTACCTCTACAATTTTCACATTGCCATCATATTGTCTGGCTATATTTTGCAACGGCTCACGCACTGCAACCGCAATCTCATGGCTCTTACGCTGACGAAGATGTTTATCCACCAGGTTAACCTGAATGTCCCCGACATTGGCGCCTTCACGCAAATAATACTGGCGCACCAGGCCATTAAAACTGATCGGGGCCGCCGTGCCGGCATAAATTTCATAATCTGTCACTTCATCAAGATCGCCAATATATAAGCCCATCTCATTTAATACACGGCTGGTTTGTTCCAGGCTGCTACCTTCCGGCATATCCAGCACTATCTGAAACTCCGCCTTGTTATCGGAAGGCAACATCTTCAGCACCACTGCCTGCACAACCACCAGTGAGACGGCAGCCACAATCAGCAGGATTATTGAAGCCAGTAATAACCAGCGGTTGCGGTTGCCTTTTGGCCCACCCAGAAAAGGTGTCATGATACGAATAAAGAACTTTTCTATGGCAGGCTTTTGCTGTGAGTGATTATCTGGCACCGCATGCTTAGCATTATTTAACATGGTCCTGCCTAACATGATATTGGTTAACCAGGGCGTAAAAATAAAGGCCACCACCAGTGAGGCCAGCATGCCCATGCTGGCATTAATGGGAATCGGACTCATGTAAGGCCCCATTAAACCAGAAACAAAGGCCATGGGCAGCAAGGCAGCAATGACGGTGAATGTTGCCAGTATCGTCGGACCACCCACTTCATCAACGGCAACAGGAATCAGATCCGCCAGCTTTTGTTTGCCCAGCGCCATATGACGGTGAATATTTTCCACCACCACAATGGCATCATCAACCAGAATACCAATGGAGAAAATCAGGGCGAATAAAGAAACCCGGTTAAGGGTAAAACCATAGGCCCAGGAGGCAAACAGGGTAATTAACAGGGTAACCGCTACCGCTGCACCGACAATAAGCCCTTCACGCCAGCCCAGTGCCCACATCACAAGCAGTATCACGGCGATGGTTTCAATAATCAGTTTCTGTATCAGCTTTTCTGACTTGGCCTGTGCAGTAACACCATAATTTCGCGTAATCGTGACTTCAACATCATCTGGGATAAAGGTGCCTTTTAATTCATCCAGACGTTGAATGACCTGGTTTGCGATATCCACCGCATTGCTGCCCGGCTTTTTGGCAATAGCCAGTGTCACTGCCGGTTGCGGGTTATTTATCTTGATCGTGTCCATATTATCCTGATGCGCCAGGCTGCCCTTACCGCTGGCAATAGAAACATAGTGTGATGGCGAGTCCACACCATGTTCAACCGTTGCCACATCCTGTAAATACACCGCCTTGCCATCGAATACACCGACGACCAGTCCGGCAATTTCTTCTGCCGTGGTAAGAAAAGTGCCTGCCTGCAATAAAATTTCACGGTTTTGTGCGGTTACCGTTAAACCGTTGCGGACACTGTTTGCCGCACGCAAAGCATTGCCCAGGTCATTAATATCAATGTTGTAACCGGACAGCGCCTGCGGGTTTAGCACTACATGCACAACTCTTGTCGGACTGCCAATGGTGTAAATATCTCGCGTACCATTAATACGCTTCAGTTCAGTTTCCAGCGCATGTGCAACCTGGCTTAATTCATAGGCGCCGATGTCGGTATTTTCTGACCACAGGGTGGCAGCAATAATGGGAACGTCATCAATACCTTTCGGTTTGATTATAGGCCTGCCTACGCCCAGATTGACAGGTAACCAGTCCAGGTTTGAATACAGTTTGTTATACAGACGGACGATGGCGTCAGTACGATTCTCACCCACCAGAAACTGTACCGTAAGTACCGCCATTCCCGGTGTTGAAGTGGAATAAACATGATCAAGACCACTGATTTCAGAAATCACCTGCTCCGCAGGCGTCGCCACAAGGCTTTCCACTTCAGAAGCAGTGGCACCGGGAAAAGGTATAAATACATTAGCGAAGGTCACATTGATTTGCGGATCTTCTTCTCGCGGCGTAATCATTACCGCAAATACACCCAGCAATACGCCCACCAGCGCAAGCAATGGCGTAATCTGCGTGCTTAGAAAATGTTTAGCCGTCTTTCCGGAAATACCCAGCTTAGTCATTGAAACGCCCTGCTGACTGCTGACGTTGCTGCATTAATACAATGCCCGCCTTAATCGGATCCAGCGCAACTTTTTCACCCTCAGCCAGCCCCGACAGAACAACCTGCAAATTTTTGTTAATACTGCCAACTCGCACATGTCTGAAATGAATCGCTCCATCTCCAGCTACCACATAAACCGCTGTCACTTCAGAACGCTGAACGATGCTTTGCTGCGGCGCCATCAGCACCTGCTTTTCGCCAGTAACCAGGGAAACTTTAACAAACATGCCCGGGAATAACCCCGTTATACCCGGCGGCAAATCCAGCCTGACTTTGAAAGTGTTTGAAGCGCGATCAGCAATAGGAAAAACGGTGATTTTTTCTACCTCTACCTGAACTTGCCCACTACCAATCGCAGCATCGGTATAGACATACGCCTTGCCATAGACACGAATTTTATTGATCAGGCTCTGTGGCACATCCACATTCACTCTGAGCTTATCCAGTGAAACGCCGGTCATTAGCTTTGCTCCCGGCTGCACGGTTTCACCAACTTCAACATGCCGCTGGGTTACGATACCACTGTAAGGGGCTTTTACCCGGGTATAAGACAATTGTTCCCGCGCTTCCGCGAGATTTGCCCGTGCTGATTCCAGACGCGCTTTTGACGCAGATAGCGCATGTGTCGCTTCGTCCATTTTCGATTTGGAAACGACTTTTTTGGCGTAGATATCCTTAACTCGTTTATACTCATCTTTCGCTTTCGCCAAATGCGATATGGCTTCCTTTTCACCGGCCAGTGCTTTTTTCAGGCTAGCCTGTTGCGACACGTCTTTGAGGTGAATAATAACGCCGCCCTTTTCCACATAATCGTCAACATCAACCAGTATCTGCTGAATAGTGCCGCCCGTCTGAGCGGAGACTGTCGCCATATTGACGGCTTCAACCTCGCCGTCTAAACGAAACTCACGACTTAACAATTCCCGTTTTACCTGTGCAGTTTCAAGTTTATTGTCGGTATTCGTTGCATGCGCAAGTTGAACCTGACCTAGCTGCACAAATACAAAGATAAAGCCATATAACAGCCAGTTAGCGCCAGGCAGCTGATTTCGCTGTATATATTTTGAATCAATCATAGTCCCGCCAGAAAGTAGAAAAATCACGTCACATATATTAGAGTATACTAATATATGTGCCATACACTGATAAATCAAGCACTTCTAGTTAAATATTTAAAAACCGCCTGTTAAACCCGCAAGGTAAGTAGTTCGCTCTAACCTGGAATTATTATACAGGGTAGAAAACCGCTGTCCCGTTAACTGTTAGAAGTGTGGAATGGCGCCCGTTGCCTGAGACCGTATGCCGCACGGACGCGGCATCCGAGCGTACATGGATGCCTTGTTTTTATCTTCCTGGACAGCGTGTCTCAGGCAACGGGCTCCAGTTCATGTCTCGGATTGAACCAGCAAACTACAGGCTGGTTAATAAGCTTGATGAAGAATCGATAGCATCGGACTTTGACTCTAGCTTTGTAAATGAATGACCAAGATACAGGCAGTACCCCAACCACTTATATAAAAAACGATTTAACTTCCATTTTATTTTTATCGCTTTTTCTGGAATGTGATCAAATCGTTGTTGCCCATGGTGAAGATGACCGGTAAGCACTTCGACCTGCCTGGCATCATGATATAGACGAATGGTTAACGCCGGCTCTTCCATACCGCGTCCGCCCTCTTCAAAACAATAGGTTAAACATAATGTCGTGGTAAATTTAGTGCGCTCCAGTATGCTTATATGCAAACTTAAACATCCCGGTAAACGCGATACCGCCCTGTCAGGCAGTTTAGACAAATCAGGAATCAGCCGGCGTAAGCGCAGGTAGTTGTTTTCATATAAATCCATCAGACTAACAAAACCACGCGGATCAACGTCTTCGCAGCCGTAACCGGCAAGAGCTGTATGTTTTGAATGATTCATTGTTTATAGATTATAGTGGATTTAACTGTATTAATTTAGCCGCTCATCAGTGTTAGTTAAAAAAATAAAAAAACAAGATAAAAAATTTTCACCACAGAGGCACAGAGGACACAGAGAAATGCCTTGTATTGTTAA
>WTCC01000308.1 GCA_013138755.1 Gammaproteobacteria bacterium | reverse complement strand
TTCATGGTGATCTTTCCACTGATGCCGCTATCGATATCCAGATTTAAATCGGCATCTCTTGCCATGGAAAATAATAGCTCACGTACAGGCACTTGATTTACAACAACGGTATATGTTTCCAGCTTTGCACGCTTACCCGGTCGCTGTAGCGCTGGGGCCTGTATCACTGGAGTTGGTATCGAATTCTTATCGGCGGTATCAGCAGCCGGCGTAGATTTAATATGCCCTTCAGATGGCGTTGGTGGATTTGTGGCGCCACACGCAACAATAAATACTGCCATTGTGATCGAAACGCTGAGCTGAATAAATCGTTTTCTTATATTTTTTATTATCATGGTTAATCAGTTAATCAAAATAAGTCGATGACTATAATGGTCACTCTCTATTCATGGGCCGCTAATTGCGTGCAGCATCTTTCTTCAGAGCGCTCACACGACGTAAATACGGGTCACTCGCTCTGAGTGATGACGGCATCTGGTTAAGCATCTCGATGGCTTCATCTTGAGATGCAAAATCACTGTACAAAACGCTGTACCACAAACGCCCGTTTATAACTGTTTCATAGATGTAAACCTTAGTAAAATCAAGCGTTTCAGGCGTATCCTGTAGAAAATCCTCGACTTTATCTGCGTCGCTGGTCCTCGCCATAAATAATTGAATACTGTAGTGATTATCCGTCGCTTCAGCTAACCATCGCTCTGTGCTTTGCACCCGCTCTACGATTAGCCCGGCTGCCTTAGAAGAATCTGCTGTATCAACACGTGATATCTGATTATCAGCAGCAGGGACGACTGACTTTATCGCCGTTGCCGGCGTTTCTGCTTTTATGTCGCCTACTTCATGCGAATTCGGTCCGATCCTACTATGCGTTAACTCATGTTCAGCAGTATCACCCATACCGTTATTCTGTTGACCGAGATAAAAGCCTGTAGCCAGAGCAGCAATTATTAAGATAACGCCACCAGCGACCCAGGCTATTTTTTTATTATTTACAGCACTATTAAATTCACTATCTATCGCCGCAGACTTAATGTGAGATGGCGTAACCGTGTGACTGCCTTCAGAAAAGGCAGCCAGCAATGATTTATCAGCAAGGATATTAATACGGCGGGTTAATCCATCAGAGTATTTTTTTACTACGCCTGCCGTCTTTTTATTAAAGACATCAGGACCTTTATAACCTACGGCTCTCAATCTAAAGTTCAGATATTCCAATGTATCATCTGGCGGGAACGGTGATAGATTGAAGCTATGTGTAATACGCTCTTTCAACTGTCGTATATGCGGATCCGAAAGTTTCTTATCCAGCTCTGGCTGGCCAAATAACACCATCTGTAACAGTTTATTCTCATCTGTTTCTAAATTACTTAAGAGGCGAATTTCTTCTAACGTTTCGATGGGCATGCTCTGTGCCTCTTCTACAAACAAGACGACTTGCCTGTTAGCAGCATGTTTTTCCAACAGGTGCGACTGTATCTTCTGCATCACACTCACCTTGCTCATCTCATCACTTACATCAAGATGTAGCTCATGAGCGATCAGGTGAAGAATATTATCTGGAGATAAACTTGGGTTGGCTATATAGATGACATCGACATCACTGGATAATCGTACTTCGAGCATACGGCAGAGCATGGTCTTACCACTACCCACTTCACCGACGACTTTAATGATTCCTTCGCCACTGCTTATGGCATAAACCAATGCGTCTAAGGCTGCTCCACGCTGGCTGCCTTCAAAAAATAAACTGGTATCTGGTGTAATCTTAAATGGTGGACGCGCTAAACCGAAGTGCTCCTGGTACATCAGTCAGTTCCCAGTTTCTGCACACGACTGTATAAGGTTGTTCGATTTATCTTTAATGCTTTTGCTGCCCTGCTTACATTATTAGCATTCATTTCCAGTGCGATTCGAATACTTCGGCTTTCGATCTCATCTATTAATTTATCCAGATCAAACTCATCCGACAGTAGCTGCTGCTTGATCGATTCATCACTGATTGATGCTGCATCTTCAGCCAATGCCGTGGCAGATAACTGTGTTTCTAATTCGGCACTTAGCTGTTCTTTGTTAACACTCTGACCCGGGTACTTCGTGCCTAATCGGATAACGATATTTCTCAGCTCGCGAACATTGCCGGGGTAGTCATACTGTAACCAAAGTTCCCGCGCACTATCATCTAAAACAAATGGTGATACTGTTTCGGCGTACGCCTCGATGAACGCGTTTAACAGGAGGAATACATCATCCCCCCTCCTACTTAAATCTGGCAGATTGATATTTAAAATACTTAATCGATGATACAGATCATTTCTAAAGCCTCCATTTTTAACTTCTTCAGCCAAACATTTATTAGTTGCTGCAAGTATCCTCGCATGTGAGTGTGATTCTTTCGTTTCACCGAGGCGGAAGAACTCACCACTTTCGATTACCCTCAACAGTTTACTCTGCAAAGCCATGGGCATCTCACCGAGCTCGTCTAACAACAGAGTACCTTTTCCAGCCTCAATAAAAAATCCTTTATGCTCATGTGTTGCACCAGTGAAGGCTCCTTTGGCGTGACCAAAAAGCTGAGCCTCCAATAAGTCAGGTGCTATAGCAGCGCAGTTTATCGCTATATATGGTTCACCACTGCGCTTACTGTTTTCATGTAACGCACGTGCTACCAGCTCTTTTCCGGTGCCAGATGCGCCTTCAATCAAAACAGGGAAAGGAGAGTCGGAAAATTGCGCGATCTGATTATTGATCATCTTCATAGCATCACTGTCACCGACCATCGATACCGTTTTCTGCGCGTCACGAAGCTGGTCTATCTCATGTAAACGTTCATGATGCTTTAGCCGGGCAAGTAATAGATCAGGTTCGGCCGGCTTGGCGATAAAGTCTACGGCACCAATCGCTAAGGCATGCTGAATGTTCACATCATTATCCTGACCGGATAGCACCAGCACTTTCATGTTCGGGTGCAATGATAATAATTCACGAATGAGAGCGAAACCTTCATCCGGCTTATGAGGATAGGGCGGTAGACCCAGATCGATCAGTGCGAGACTAGGCAGTTCATCTGCCTGATTTATATTCTCTATGGCTTGTTGACGAGCCTCAGCCGTAACCAGTTTATATTGCTTGCGCAACATAAAGCCCAGCCCTTCAATGATGAGCGGATCATCGTCAACTAATAATAAACTAGCCATCGTATTTACTGATGCGCCGATATTATCTTGTATATCTTGTTGGTCATTTTTAGGCATCGATTTCCCCATAAATCTTTAGATGCATTTATTACACCTTATATAGCAGAAATGTTGCCATGTTTTATTTAATCGCCATGAAAAATCTTTTTTAACAACGTTTTTATCCT
>WTCC01000221.1 GCA_013138755.1 Gammaproteobacteria bacterium | reverse complement strand
CGATAAAGGGGACTGGTAAGTTTTTCATGATGCCTTTAAGGGCAGTCTGCACATTGAACAGAGAATCTTCGCAAGCCCATTTTAGCAATACTATATCTTCTCTGTGACTGCCCTGATTCTCGTAATGCTTTAGTACGGCAGTCATCACATAGAGGTTAGACAACGCATCTGCCAGACGCCCGGATATCTTTTCGCGACGTTTCAGAGAGCCGCCCAATACTGCGACACAGACATCAGAAATCAGTGCGAATGCAGAGCTCATCTTCACTAACTGTTGATAGTATCGTCTGGTGTCACTATCACCCGGAGTGCGAATAAATTTGGCATAGGTAAGGCCAAACCAGAGGCTGCGCACGATATTGCTGATGATAAATCCAAAATGTGCGAACAGTGCATTATCAAAGTCTTTAACACCTTGTTTTTGATCTTCGTTATGTACCGCCTTTACTTCTTTTAGTAAGAAGGGGTGGCTGCGCATCGCGCCCTGACCAAAGATGATCATCGTACGTGTCAGGATGTTTGCGCCTTCAACTGTAATGCCTACGGGTGTTAATTGATAAGCTCGACACAGATGGTTACGTGGTCCCATACAGATACCGTGACCGCCATGAATATCCATGGCATGGTTGATTACGTCTCGCATACGTTCCATTACCTGCTGTTTCACAACCGCTGAAATCACAGAAGGTACAACACCACTATCCAGAGCAACGGATACTAATGATCGGGATGCATCCATTATGTAGGTCTGTCCAACGATCTGCGTCAAGGCTTCTTCAACGCCTTCAAAATAACCTATCGGAGTATGGAACTGTTCACGGATACGTGCATAAGCGCCAGTGTATTTACAGCCCATCTTGCCGGCAGCTGTACCCAGTGCAGGTAAAGAGATAGCGCGTCCATCACCAAGACATTCCATCAACATGGACCAGCCTTTGCCGACATAATCGGCACCGCCGATAATCGATTCCAGTGGTATAAAAACATCTTTACCACGAATAGGACCATTCATGAAAGCATGGCTGGCAGGGAAGTGTCGTTTACCGATCTCTACGCCTTCGGTCTCACGTTTGATCAGAGCCAGAGTGATGCCACGTTCTTCAACATCACTGAGTAAGTGTTCCGGGTCATATAGTTTAAAAGCGATACCGAGTAGCGTAGCGATAGGCGCTAGTGTGATGTAACGTTTTGCCCAGTTTAGACGCACACCTAAAACATTGTCTTTGCCTTCATAGCTACCGTAACAGACAACACCGGTATCAGGCATCGCGCCTGCGTCACTGCCGGCATCCGGTCCGGTTAAGCCGAAACATGGAATGTCTATTCCCTTAGCGAGACGAGGTAGATAATAATCTTTTTGTTCTTCGGTTCCATAGGTCATCAACAACTTACCAGGGCCTAAAGAATTTGGCACCATGATGTCCACACCAGCAGAACCACTACGGCTTCCTATCTTCATAACAACTTGAGAGTGACAATAGGCAGAATAATCCAGCCCGCCATATTGTTTAGGAATGATGAGCGAGAAGAATCCATTGTCTTTCGCAAACTGCCAGGCTTCTTCTGACAGATCGTAATCGACATGTGTGATCTGCCAATCGTCGAGCATACTGCAGAATTCTTCAACAGGGCCATCGATAAAAGCCTGTTCTTCGTCAGTCAATGTTGGCTTGGGTAATTTTTTGATGAAGTTAAAATCAGGCTTGCCACTAAAGAGCTCTGCTTCCCACCAGACGTCGCCAGCATCAAGTGCTTCCTGTTCGGTCTGAGAGATAGTCGGCATAACTTTTTTCATCGCCTGATAGACAAATCGGCTGAAAATATTTCGACGTAGCGTTTTAATGTTTAGTGGGATAATGACTGCTGCATAGATACTCCACAACAAACAGCTCTGAGAGGCATCCATTTTGTAGAAGTAATTAAATGTGATCAGGGCGGCGGCAAGTAATATCGACCAGACGATCAGCGGCATACGGAAGTAAGCAGAAGCGAGAAGAATTAAAATTATTACACTGGCCAATATCATTTTTTATCACCCATACTTATCAGATAAGTTTAAACATAGACTTTTATAGTGGTTACTGGTTCATCGATACTTTAAATAACGTCTATTAAATAGTTATTTAAAGTACTTTTTTCTTTAGTTCATCAAAGAGTGAAGTTTCGGAATCAGCTGGTGCCTCATCTTTTGATTCGACTATCCTGTTGTCCTTAATTTCGCTCGATGAGTCTATCGGAATTAATTTTTCAATCTCATCCGGGTCTGAGATAAAGCAGTCACCGATCGTATTACAGTGAACACTGGTTTGATCCCAGGGCAATTTTCGGTAAATCCCGAGTTCATCGAAATCTAGAATAGGGTATTTAATAACATCGAAGTACGGCGAATTATCAAAGTCCCGTGGTGTTATTAATTTTGAATTACTGCGTATCACACTCAGTTCACCGTTTTTATCCTGATGGATAACAGGAATAATAGGGAAGCGAACACTGGCAAAAGCTTCGGCCATCATCGTCGAGCAGACAGTCTTCGTTGGCCTGCCTGCATTATGTTCAAACAGTGTCGAACGCCAGCGTCTGGGTAAGAACCAGTAAGGTATCATAAATCTTGCCAGGTCCATTATCTGACGGACGTTGTAGTCAGTGCCGAGATGAATTATTGCATGTTCGATAACAGACTGAGAGTCCGCCCGCGTGATCCCTCTAGGTCTGCAGATACGCAGATGCTCGCCTTCATATTCTTCGATAGAAGACACGATGATACCTTTGCCGAGTACGGCTTCGATGATTAGCTGTTCGTCAGGATTGCAATGACGGTATTTCTGGACCTGGTCACGTAACATGGGGTCATCCACATCATGCAGACGACCGAGATATAATAATGAATGCGTCCACATGCTCTGTGTTACTGTCTTAATGATTTCAGCAACATTAGATCTGCCTTCTACTAGTAGTACATCGCCAGGGCGTAACTCATACCGCAAACGCTCAAAATTAGTTAGAGGTGTATGGTAATCAGGGGACTCGTAGGAAAGCCAATTGACGAACCTGTTCCATATTCGAATTTTTAATTTAGAAAAATAAAACATACCGCTCCAATGAGAAGACTCGCTGTATCTTTAGAAATTTAGTATTACAGATATTGAATCAAGTGCTTGTTATTACACCTATATTTAGTCTAGTTCAAATATGATATAACACCTGTTTATTGAGACATAAATAGCTGTTATCGGTTCAAATATCGTATTGTCAACGACGTGATACAACTTTAACCAGAATTGAAGTCGGTAATGGTCATAAAGCAGAGAAGTTATCGACTAATCGTATCGCTCTGTCCATTACTGCCGTGTCAGTATAAAAATGTGGGGAAAACCGGATACCGTCACCACGATACGCACAGATAACATTGTTATCCTGCAGATATTGATAAAGTTTGACGTTATCGACCGATTTTTTTTGGAAGGTAACAATACCTGCATAACTACCATTCTCTGTCGGACTTAATATCGTTATATCGCTTAACTCAGTCAGTTTTGTCTGCAGATAAAAAACATTGTGGATTACCGATAGCTGTATCTTAGCGATACCGATATCCAGCAACATGCCAAGTGATGCATTCAATGCGGCAATACCCATCATATTAGGACTGCCGTTTTCAAATCGTTGAGCACCATCGACAACAGTAAAATCTGCCTGCTGTTTGGAAAAGTTAAAAGCATCTTCCAGCATATGCCATCCATGCTGACGCAGCTGCAAACTATCTTGTATCTCATTGCGGCAATAGAATAATGCAGTACCTTCAGGGCCACACATCCACTTATGACCATCAGCTACAACAAAGTCTGCCTGACAGGCCTGCACATCAAATTGAATGGCGCCCAGCGACTGGATCGCATCGACGCAGAATAATGTATCGTTGTTCTTGCAGGCTTTTCCGAGACGGTTAAGATCCAGACATTGACCGCGTGCAAACTGAACAGAACTGCAGCTGAATAATCGTGTATTTTCATCCATAGCATCGATCAGTGCCTGTTCGGGGTCTTCGGTATTATCTATAGATACTAAGCGAGTCTCTACATCCTGTGGCTGTAATGCCTGCCATACCACTTTATTAGATGGAAACTCTTCTGCAGGGATGACGATATTATCGCCGGCCTCAAAATTTATTCCCTGAGCGATTAGTGATAACCCTTCAGAGGTGTTTTTCAGGATGGCTATTTCCTTCGTTGAACGAGCATTGATCAACAACGCCAGTTTGTGTTTTAACTGTTGCTCAGTTTCCATCCACAAATGATAGTTCTGTGAACCGATAGCCGTATTCTCCTCTGCAAAAGCGATGACAGCCTCACGAGTAACAACAGGCCATGGAGCAATGGCCGCATGGTTTAGATGAATGATATTTTCGTCGAGTTCAAAATATGATTTCATGTTGACAATGTATCATGGAATTGTAAAAAGTTATGTACAATAGTCGCTATATTGAGAATAAACAACACGTAGGGCGGGCATTGTCCGCCATGGCATAAATAAACAAAATATTCGTCGGGCAGTGCCCGATCTACGTTGCAGCATGAGATGAACAATGGGTATTGAAATCGAACGAAAGTTCCTATTAAAAAATGATGACTGGAAAGAACTCGTCACGCAGACACACGTCATCAAACAAGGCTATCTTCAGAGCGGCATGGACGATTCGCAAAAATCATCCGTTCGTATTCGTATCAGCAATGATGAAGCTAATATCAATATCAAGAGTGTTGACCTCACCATGATTCGTCAGGAGTTCGAGTATGCTATTCCTCTGGTCGATGCGGAGCAGATGTTAGCTACGTTATGTGACGATAATCAAATAATAAAAACACGATACCATGTGCCATACGCATCGCACCTGTGGGAGGTTGATATATTTGAGGGCAGCAATAAAGGCCTGGAGGTAGCAGAAATCGAACT
>WTCC01000325.1 GCA_013138755.1 Gammaproteobacteria bacterium | reverse complement strand
TTGTAAAGGTAAAGGTAATGCTGTGTTAATAAAATCTGCCTACCCATTTTTCGATAAGTTTACCGATGCTAACGCGTTACAGATCATGCAGCAATTGAACCTGACAAAATCGGGAGATACACGTCCGGTCGAAAAGCTCTGCAAAGGGCAGACGCTTTTGTGTCACGCACTTGATCTAAAGGTTAATGAATGGGATCAGCAACAATTTGATGCTAAAAATTTTTTTATCGATGACATAAAAGCGACGCCTGATAAAATTATTCAGACCACACGGCTTGGTATCCCTGCCGGTAGAGATGAACATTTGCAGTATCGTTTTATTGATTATGACTTTGCCCGGTTTTGTACCAGTAACCCTCTGACCAAACGTAACTGGGTTGAAAATAAACACTACAAAATATATCCGCTAGAAAAAGCCCGTAGAAATATTACATAGAGCACTTATAAATGTTGTTAGTAAATATCAGAACCACTCATCTTTTTAGAGGATTGATATGATCGAGATCGTTCAGGGTGATATTACCGCACTTGATGTTGATGCCATCGTTAACGCTGCCAATAACTCGTTACTTGGTGGTGGCGGTGTTGACGGGGCAATTCACCGTGCAGCAGGGTTGCAATTAGTCGAGGCCTGTAGACTATTGCACGGATGTGAAACCGGTGATGCGAAAATCACGCTCGGGTTCAATCTCTCTGCCAGCTATGTGATCCATACCGTTGGCCCAATCTGGCATGGTGGTAATGAAAATGAAGCAGTATTATTAGAGCGTTGTTATCGTCGCTCATTTGAAATTGCCTTAGCGCAAGGCAATATTAAAACGATTGCATTTCCCAGCATCAGTACAGGTGTTTATGGTTACCCAAAAGAGGAGGCCGCAGATATCGCCATTGATGTAATGAAGACCTTTGAAAGTAAATTTGAGAAAGTTATTGCCTGTGTATTTAGCCAGGATGATTTTAAACTTTATCGATCAAAACTATCAGAGCGATGTTGCTGACCTAAAACAGTCTCTGATGTCTCGAGCTGACAATGTTGTTGCTATCGGTAAAGATAGGAAAAAGAGGCTGAATAATAAAGGCAGACGCGAATAATAGGTGACACAAAAGTGATCAATCAGGATATTGCCGACAAGTTACTGGAAATTGCCACTCTGCTTAAAGAGCAAGGGGCAAATCCTTACCGTGTGAGTGCTTACCAAAATGCTGCCAATGTCATATTCAGTCTCCCCCAACCGGTGGGCGATATCGTGGCGCGTGAGGGCATTCAAGGTCTAGTGGCGTTGCCGGGTATTGGTGAAGGCATCGCACGTTCGATTTATGAGTACTTGGCGCTGGGGCGCATGAGTCGCCTGGAAAGTTTAAAAGGGGGGCATGATCCGGTTGCCCTGTTTGAAGCAATCCCGGGCATCGGACCGAAACTGGCACATCGCATTATTGAAAACTTACATATAGATAGTCTGGAAGCACTTGAGGTGGCAGCGCATAATCAGCGGCTGGAAAAAATACCAGGTTTCAGTCCCAAAAAGGTGGCCATGGTGCAGGTCTGGCTTGCCCAGGTTTTAGGACGACAACGACCCAGACCGCAACCACATGAACCCTTTACTGAACCCTCTGTGAAATTAATCCTGCAAGTGGATCAACAGTATCGACAAAAAGCCAGCGCCGCTGAGCTACCGATGATTGTGCCGAAACGTTTTAATCCTGAAGGTAAGGCCTGGTTACCTGTCATGCATGTTACCAAACAAGGCTGGCACTTCACCGCACTGTTTTCCAACACGGCACGGGCTCATCAATTAAACCGTACTCAGGATTGGGTGGTGATTTACTTTTATGACGATCAGCATCATGAAAGCCAACACACGGTAGTGACAGAAACACACGGTGCCTTAACCGGACAACGTGTCGTGCGCGGACGTGAGACCGAGTGTCGTGAGTATTATGCCTCGGTGAAATAGCGACCAAAAGCAAAATTGGGGTCAGAACACAATTTTAGCTAATATAGATAACTATTAAATACAAAATATACACAAGGAGGTGGATATGTCACGCAAGCCAAATTAAAGAGGACGGAGGGATTTTTCGGCAAAGCTTCCGCATCCTGCTCACGCCCCTTACCTACGTCCTGTAGGCAACTGCTCCTCGACAATTGCTCGACTTTGTCTCCTGAGTCGTTCTACCGCTTACATCCATGTAAGCGTCCTGCATTGTCCTACTACCGTCCATCCATGGACATATGCGTTGCTCTCGGTCTCTGTTCCCGACTCGACTCTACCGATTCCATCCTTGGAATCGTACTACCTACGTCCATGTAGGCAAATTTTGATCAATTACAGTGTGTGGTTAAACAATAATCCCTCCGTCCCCTTTAATTCGGCATTTGCCAGGCTTGTGTATTTTGTCTTTGTGAAATTCAAATCCACATTTACGACAATGTGCCGGTGTAATGATTAGACGATAATCGGAATGTTTAAGGCTCTTGATGAGATGACGAAGGTCATCCTCTGCATCCCTCAGTGAAGTTTCCAACAAATGGGCAATATCGTATAACCCCATAGGATGATTTTTAAGCAGTGGTACCAGTTCTTTGCGGAACATGGATAACCTCCGGCTACATAATTAAAATTTATACACTTTTTGTAACATAGAACAATATTCTAATTAAACAGAATATATATACTAATTCATATAAACAATGATTAAGATTAACTGAAGCTCTTATGTCACTAAAAACTATAGAACAACAGTTACAAAAACATGTGTACCATCTCGCAGATGAGATTGGTGAGCGTAATGTGCTGCACCCGGAAGCTCTGCAGGCTGCAGAAGTCTATATAAGCCAGAACTGGCACAAACAGGGCTACACAGTTGAGAAACAGGAGTATCAGGAACAAGGTGTGCGTTGTGCCAATATTGAGGTTAATCACCAGGGTAGTAGTCGTCCGGAACAAATTATTTTAATCGGTGCCCACTATGATTCAGTCACCGGTAGCCCGGGCGCCAATGACAATGGTAGCGGCGTTGCAGCATTGCTAGAACTGTCACGCTTGCTATGCTCATCATCAACGGAAATGACCATCCGCTTTGTTGCTTTTACAAATGAAGAGCCACCCTTTTTTTTTAGGGGCCGTCAGGGCAGTCGCATTTATGCTAAGAACGTACGGCAACGGGGAGATAATAT
>WTCC01000265.1 GCA_013138755.1 Gammaproteobacteria bacterium | reverse complement strand
ATCGTGCTGTTTGCTATATAAACAAGCTAAAGAAAGGATTGATTAATTTTTTAAAAAAACCGAAACGTATCAGTATCTTTAATTTTCCGATTGAGATGGATGACGGATCTGTGCATTCGATTCAGGGTTATCGTGTTATACATAATAGAGTGTTCGGTCCAGGTAAAGGAGGAATTCGCTATCATCCTGATATCACCATGGAGGAGGTTGTCTCGTTGGCGAAACTGATGACGTGGAAATGTGCTCTTGTAAATATTCCATTTGGTGGCGCCAAGGGTGGTGTTGTCTGCAAGCCTAAAGAATTAACCGAAAGCGAACTGCGTCGAATTACGCGACGCTTCACTTCGGAGCTAGCTGATGATATCGGCCCATATACTGATATTCCCGCACCAGATATGTATACCGACGAGCAAACAATGGCATGGATATTTGATACTTATGATGTTTTGCATCCAGGTCAAAATAATCGCCCTGTGGTTACGGGGAAACCGATAGAAATGGGCGGGTCGTATGGGCGAAATGAAGCAACAGGTATGGGTGTTTATTATGTTACTGAACGATTTTTGTCTAAGGCGCTTATTGCTGATCAACAATCTGTTGCTGGCGCGAGCGTCGTTATCCAGGGGTTTGGCAAAGTTGGTTCAATTTCAGCACAGGCATTTTTTCGCAATGGTGCAAAAATTATTGCGGTTAGTGATAGTCAGGGTGGCGTTCTGAATGCAGAAGGATTAGATCCGGACGTATTGTTGGCATTTAAAAAAGAACACGGAACAATCGTCGGTACACCAGATACGATGACCATTACCAATGAAGAACTTCTTGAACTCGAATGTGATATTTTGATTCCAGCTGCTTTAAGTAATCAGATACATGAGGAAAATGCACATAAAGTCAAAGCAAAAGTGATTATTGAGGCTGGCAACGGCCCGACTACGCCAAAAGCGGACGAGATATTAAGTGAGCGTGGTATTTATTTACTTCCGGACATTATGGTAAATGCAGGTGGTGTTACTGTAAGTTATTTTGAATGGGTGCAGAATCAGGCTAATCAGCAATGGGATATAGATGAAGTTAATGCTCGATTACAAAAGAGAATGTTTGACACTGTAGATGTGGTGTTCAGTCGCTGGCAAGGTTTTGTTGTTGGTGAAGACATACCGGTCGTGCAGGAGGTAGCTAATAGTTCACCTGGTCAGAAGCCAGACTTCCGATGTATTGCGTTAGCAATTGCGATAGAACGAGTCGCCAATGCGACATTATTACGCGGTATATGGCCGTAGTTATAGTTGTTTTAATATCAAGTAAAAAATTGTGACCTGAAAGTAATGTCTATTGATATGGGGTAAGCATGGCCCACGGCGATGTTGCCAATAGTAGTGCCGAGCAGGGTATCGAGAAAATCGCCATTGCTAAATAGACCTGCAGATATCTGTTCAGGAAATACTGTAATAACCAGACTGGTCAGTAGTGGCATGCCCACTATGATGGGTGCCGCGTTAATAAATGTTTGTATGGTTTTCCTGAGATTATCTTTTATGTGATTGTCTGCTTGCATTTATATTCTTTGGTGAACTTATGCATATGAACCCAGAAGTACTTTTATAGATAACATTAATAAAATACCCGTGACAAATGCAGCGTAGTTAACAAGATTAGTTTTGATATCTGAGTGTTTGTTAACTTCAGGCACTAGGTCTGAAGCACCAATATAAATAAAATTACCGGCAGCAAACGGAATTAAAAAAGAAATATCGATACTAAAAGACATGAAATAGGCGAGCAGTCCACCTAGTAAAAAAGTTTGTGCTGACAATACGTTGAACAGCAGTGCTTTGCCTTTTCCCCAGCCACCATGTACTAATACACCAAAATCACCGAGTTCCTGTGGAATTTCATGGGCGGCGGCGGCAAGCCATGCCATAATTCCTAAACGGATATCGATTAAAAACGTTCCGGCTACTGCCAGACCGCCAATAAAATTATGCAGACCATCACCGATTAGAATTAAATAAGTAAGGGGCTGTTTACAACTGCTCTGGGCACGGTTGCAATGATGCCAGTGAAGGAATTGCTCTAAGGCAAAAAACACGCAAAAGCCCAATAAAATCCAGGCGTAAAACCAGGTATTGTTGCCAAATGCATCAAGTCCGGCAGGGATCATATGAAAAAAAGCCCCGCCGATTAATGAGCCTGCAGCAAAGGCAACTAGCGGTAACAAGATACGTTGTAGTGTTGATGCTTTTAATAGCAGTGTAACACTGCCAACCATCGCAATGGCGCTCATTAAAAGACTGCTGCCTATAATCCAGTAGAGTGTATCCATTTTTGAATTATATAACTATATAAATTCTATTGCCCGGCATCACCATCGATTTTGGTGAGGCTTTTTATGTACACTATTTTTAGATTTAGTTCGTCAAATGGTTCGATAACATTGCCGAGAGCGATTATAGATATTTGCGTTGTTTGTGAATGACCCGCAGGGTGTAGGTCAGGAGGTCTAGAGCAATCCTTCCGGGCGCGTTAGATATAAATTTATTGTAACATTACCTCTTTGCAAATCAGTGAGGCTGTCGTATACATCTACAGCTTATTTACCAGGTGTTTAAATGATTATCTCTTCGATTTTACTTTTTTCTATAGCCGCATCGCTAGGATTGTATTTAGTTGTGTTGGGTATTCGTTACCGTCGTAGTTCGTTAAAAATTGGCTTGATCCACTCAAGTCTTGGTTTGCTAGCATTAGCCTTATTAATTTTACAAGTAATTAATGCGGAAGTTAATAAATACAACAATGTCGCTGCTTTACTAATGATTCTTGCTTTTATTGGGGGACTTATGTTGTTCGCATTACGTGAGAGCAACAAACCGCCACCGATGATACTTGTCGCGATACATGCTGTCATGGCACTTATTGGATTATTGTTACTGTTTTTAGGTTTTGATTATTAAGAGCACGCCAGGTCAGAAAGCAATTATTTCTAATATTAGGAGTCAGCTGCTCTCTAGCCCGATTTATTTCGCCGAATGTGCTGGTAATCTTTACAAACCTGACACATGCCAAGCCTTTTATTTGTGAGCTACTGTTTTCGCCACGTAAGCGATTTTCAAATAAATGACCTGAATAAGGAAAACAATCCATGGCGAAGCATCAGTTTAATAGCACCATAAAGCTGTCGTCGTTATAGTGGCGGTTATATCTAGACTATCAGTGAAAATAATTTTTCAGATGTGAGTCTATTTAAAGAAATTTATTTATAATTACCTGCCTTGCTGTAATTTTGTTAATCACTTCGGGTTGTATCATGGCTAAAAAATATAATTATGACTTAATCGCAATTGGTGGTGGTAG
Organism: Gammaproteobacteria bacterium; assembly: GCA_013138755.1. Lineage (GTDB taxonomy): Bacteria > Pseudomonadota > Gammaproteobacteria > SZUA-229 > SZUA-229. Next base: position 1,562 of record WTCC01000265.1, on the reverse strand, counting down.
CGGTGGCTTATCTGTTGCTGAACGTGCTGCTGTATATGGAAAAAAATGTGCCGTTATTGAAAATGGCAAGATTGGTGGTACTTGCGTCAATGTCGGTTGTGTTCCTAAGAAGATCATGTGGGCGGGAGCGAATCTTGCGCATTCACTTGATGATGCACGAGATTATGGCTTTGATATCGAAAATAAAGGTTTTGACTGGGCCCACCTTGTTAGTAAACGTGAAGACTACATCTCAGGCATAAATAACTGGTACCACAATTATCTTAGCGATTCGAATATCGATGAGCTGCAAGGTTTTGCTTCGTTTGTCGACAAGCACACTGTTGATGTTGATGGTAAACACGTTACTGCTGAGCATATTGTTATCGCACCGGGTACAACGCCAAGTATTCCAGATATTCCCGGCGCTGAATTTGGTATAAGTTCTGATGGCTTCTTTGCGTTAACTGAGCGTCCGAAAAAAGTTGCCATTATAGGCTCGGGTTATATTGCAGTTGAGTTAGCGGGTGTGCTTAATTCGTTGGGTAGCTCGGTCTGTATGTACCTTCGAAAAGAACATTTGCTGCGTTCGTTTGACGCTGTTCTTCGGGAAACACTACTAGAAGAAATGCTTGATCAAGGGATTAATATATTACCCAGTACGCAGATTTCCGAAGTAATCAAAGAGAGTGACGGTACGTTGTCTCTGTGCGATAACAGCGGCAACAAATACACAGGTTATTCAGAATTGATCTGGGCAATTGGTCGGCACCCAAATACAGATGGAATGAAGCTAGAAGCAATTGATCTACAATTAGATGATCGTGGTTTCATCACCACCGATATCTATCAAAACACCAATATAGATAATGTTTTTGCACTGGGTGATGTTACAGGTAGAGCACCATTAACCCCGGTTGCGATTGCTGCCGGAAGGCGTTTAGCTGACCGTCTATATAATAACCAACACGACAGACACCTTGATTATAAGATGATCGCTACGGTTGTGTTTAGTCACCCGCCAATCGGTACCGTTGGACTAACCGAAGGAGAGGCACGAAAAGAGCACGGTGCATCAGTAAAGATATACCAGACTCGATTTACCAGTATGTATAATTCAATGACTAGGCATGAAGTACCAACTGCGATGAAACTGGTCTGTATCGGTGCGCAGGAAAAAGTCGTCGGCTGTCATGTTATCGGTCCGGGTGCCGATGAGATGTTACAGGGCTTTGCAGTTGCCATGCGTATGGGGGCAACTAAAAAGGATTTTGATGATACGGTGGCGATTCATCCGACTAGTGCAGAAGAACTCGTGACGATGAAGTAACGATTGTTAAAGAGTAGCTGTAAATGAGTCGCTGTATGTGAATAGCTTTTGGCTCAATTATTATCGACTAATCAGAATGTGGTAATACCCAATCGGGTCGTGGGAAATGACAGGTGTAACCATTGGGAATACGTTCGAGGTAGTCCTGATGCTCTATTTCAGCTTCCCAGAAATCACTTGCCGGGCTGACTTTTGTTACCACGGGGCCAGGCCATAGATTAGTTGCATTAACATCTTCGATGGTTTTTATGGC